>DASSCG010000442.1:0-4465 GCA_035697925.1 Pyrinomonadaceae bacterium | reverse complement strand
TCTCCCCGCATTCATATTCGGGCTACTGCTCAGCATTGATACTGCCCAAGCCCAGACAAAACTTCTTCGCTTTCCCGACATACACGGCGACCGCGTAGTCTTTACCTATGCAGGTGACCTTTGGACGGCACCGGTGACCGGTGGCTCGGCCATTCGTCTGACAGCGCATCCGGGAGTTGAAGTCTTCGCTAAGTTCTCTCCAGACGGTAAATGGATCGCATTCACGGGCCAATACGATGGCGATGAGCAGGTTTATGTGATTCCTTCCGGCGGCGGTGTGCCGCGACAATTGACCTTCTATCCTGCAAGAGGACCGTTGGCTCCCCGCTGGGGATATGACAACCAGCTCTATGGTTGGACCAGAGACGGACAGAGGATTCTCTTCCGCTCGCTGCGCGACTCGTGGGCTTTGCCAATTGCACGCCTCTACTCGGTTTCAGTCGAGGGTGGAGCGGCCGAAGCGCTGCCAATGCCGACGGCGGGCTCGGGCGACTTCTCTCCTGACGCGGGACAAATTGTTTTTTCGCCTCAATCGCGCGACTTCAGGTCTGAGAAACGGTACGGCGGCGGCCAGGCGAACAGTCTTCACATTTTCGATCTCAAGAGTTACGCCACCAAACAAATCAGCGAAGGACCGCGACCAAGCCGGGACCCGATGTGGATCGGTGACACCATCTATTTCAACTCGGACCGTGACGGACATTTCAACCTGTTTGCTTACAGCGTCCCTAGCGGCAAGACAACTCAAATAACCAACAGCAAGCTCTGGGATGTGCGTTGGCCCAGCTCAGACAATCAAGGAAAAATCGTCTATGAGATGAATGGCGAACTACAAGTACTCGATACCGGCAGTCGAAAGAGCAACGCCATTTCAATCACCGTGCCCGATGATGGACTTGCACGACGGCCCAGCCGCGTCTCTGCCGGCAGTCAAATCGAATCAGTTGGTTTAAGTCCTAAAGGCGAGCGTGCCGTATTCGCCGCCCGCGGCGATATCTTTAGCGCTCCGATCGAAAAAGGCCCCACCCGCAATCTGACTCACTCATCAGGCGCCCATGATAAGTGGCCCAGCTGGTCTCCTGACGGTTCGCGCATCGCCTTTATCTCCGACTTGAGTGGTGAAGAAGAGCTTTACGTTGTTCCACAGGATGGATTGAAAGCGCCCGAACAAATCACACGCGGCGGGACCGCTATGCGTTACCAGCCGGAATGGTCCGCAGATGGGCAAAGAATCGCTTTTGGCGATAAGGATGGAAAGGTTCACGTGGTCACGCTTTCTGATCGCAAGCTCATACAGATTGCGGATTCACCACGAGGTCAAATACGCGATTACACTTGGTCACCAAGAGGAAACTATCTTGCATTCAGTATGGCAGTCTCGGGAAGCGGTTTTTCTTCCGTGTACATTTGGAACGCAGCTGATGGCAAAGTAAGCCGCGTTACCGAAGACATGTTCAATGCCTACAATCCCGCGTGGGATCCACAGGGCGACTATCTCTTCTTCCTCAGTGATCGTGAATTCGCGCCGCAAATTTCTCAAATTGAATTCAACTATGCCACGAATCGCGACGCTTACATCTACGCTATGAGTCTGCGCAAGGATGTCAAGCATCCTTTCCCACCCGAGAGTGATGAAGTCGCAGTCGCCAAACAGGATGAGGCTCCGAAACCGAAAGGCACTCCGCCCGGGTTGGAGCCAAAAGAGCCTGCCAAAGATCTCAATAAAGAGTTGAACAAGGAGCCGGCAACTGAAACCGAGAAGCCATCTCCCTCTCCAACTCCAGCAGCGAAGCCAGACGCGACTGCGAAGCCTCCTGCAACCCTGGTAATTGATTTCGACGGCATCTCGAACCGCGTCGCCCGAGTCCCGCTGGGCGCAGACAACTACGGCGGATTGTCCGCAAAAACCGGACATCTGCTTTACGGGGTGGGACCTGCGTTTTACTACGGCCGTCAGGGTGATCGACCTGCGTCGCTGCGTATCTACGCCATTAAAGATCGCAAGGAGACCAACCTCGCGGAAGATGTTCGCGGCTACTCGATGTCGGAGGACGGGTCGAAGGTTCTGGTAGCTCAGGGTCCGGCTTATAACTTATATGACGCCACCCCTGCTGGTGATAAATCGCGAAAGGCAGTGTCGACTGCCGGACTCATGGTCGATCGAGTACCTGCAGACGAGTGGAACCAGATCTTCAATGAAGTGTGGCGGCGTTATCGCGACTGGTTCTACGTTCCGAACATGCATGGCTACGATTGGGTAGCCTTGCGCGAACAATATAAACCACTGCTGCAATATGTGGCGCACCGCTCCGATTTGAATTATGTAATCAGCGAGATGATTTCGGAGTTAACCGTGCAACATGCTTATGTTGAGGGCGGTGACTTTCAGATTCCGCCGAGGCCTCGCGTAGGCTTACCGGGAGCGCGGTTCGAACTCGACAAGGCCGCCGGACGTTACCGCATCTCGAAGATCTTCGAGGGACAAAACGAAGAGGATATTTATCGTTCGCCCCTTACAGAGATCGGAGTGAACGCGAGCGTTGGTGACTACGTGCTCGCAATCGACGGTGAAGAACTCAAGGGGACGGATGATCCGTATCGTCTGCTGCGCAACAAAGCCGACAATCCGGTCCAGCTGACAGTAAACAAGAGACCCTCAATGGACGGCGCTCGCACAATCTCTTACCGTCCAATCACTGACGAAGGAAACTTGATCTACCTCGATTGGATTAACGCGAACCGCCGGAAGGTGTCCGACGCAACCGGCGGACGGGTTGGCTACATTCATATTCCCGACATGGGGGCAAACGGTATTCGTGAATTCATCAAATGGTACTATCCGCAGATCCGCAAAGAAGCGCTGATCGTGGATGTGCGCGCAAATGGCGGCGGCAATGTCTCACGAATGCTCATCGAACGCTTGAGGCGAAAGCTACTGGCTCTTAATTATTCTCGCACTGTTGACGAGGCGAACACCTATCCCGACGGCGTGTTTACTGGTCCGATGGTCGCTCTGCTTGACGCAAATTCAGCATCTGATGGGGACATCTTCCCGGCGATGTTCCGTGAGGCAGGCTTAGGGCCATTGATCGGTAAACGATCCTGGGGAGGTGTTGTCGGCATCAGTAATCGCGGACAGCTAATTGATGGCGGTGGAATCTCAGTGCCGGAGTCAGGCTTTGCAAACACGAAAGGTGAATGGGTAATTGAAGGCTACGGCGTGGATCCAGACATTGAAGTGGACAACGATCCGAAATCAGTTTTGGAAGGTAAAGATCCACAGCTTGAGCGAGGCATCGCCGAAATCATGACGCGCTTGAAGCAGCCGACACGCTTGCCAGGTAAGCCAGCAGGACCAGTCAAGACCTTGAAGTGAGTTGAGCATTGAGGACCGATCTCTTGGCCCTGAAAGGGACAAAGTCAATAGCCGGGGGCACCGCCCCTGGTATTAGTGAAGCGCGATTGCCGACCCTGAAGGGGTCACACTCAAGGATAATGCCTTTTCCCGACGATGCGACCCTTTCAGGGTCGTACTTGAAATGTGACTTTCCGGGGGCGTTGCCCCCGGCTACTAAGTTCGTCCCCTTCAGGGACAAGACTTCTTTCGATAATCCGATGGATGTCTTTCGCGTGCAACGAGTCGCCATCGTGCAATTCTTCGGCTCCTCTCAAAATGCAAAAACCATCCAGCGAATGTTGCCCAACATACTTTTGCCCGGTCGGATGCGTTACGACCTCAAAGTCCTGAATACGCAAAGGACTAGCAAAGACTTCGTCCTCCCAGTGAACCACCAGGTCCGGAATCCTCGAGGTTAGCGCCTCTGTTACCTGCCCTGCAGTTCGAATCACTGATCGAGCCAGCGGTTTCCCATCATCTCGCTTCAGCGACCGCATCAGGTTTTCAAGATCCAGACAAAGCTCTGCATATTCTTCAGGCGAAACAATCCCCTGCGCCTCTCGGCCCTTGAGATTAATTCGAATCCAACCGTGCTGATCAGACGGTAGAGCGAAGGCGCGGGTCTGGGTCCAGTCGTACGCCGGCATCATGGTTGGCCGGGCAAGCCGCTGCGTAGTGGAAGTAGGCATTGCTTTGTAATAAAGCTTTTTGATTGACGTTGGGCTGTGTCGCTTGACTGCGGCCATAAGTGCAACACCTCTTTCAGTCCACGTTCGGGAGCTCCAGTCTGCCAATCGTGAGAAGCCCTTTTCGCAAAGCAGAGGTGCCATGAGGCACGTAGGCACTCCATTACACGGCCGCATGCCGTGAAGGGAAAAGACCATGACGGTTGCCTCGGCGCCAAACGTGTCAACCAGAAAACCAATCTGCCGATCAACTTCGCGAAAGATGTCTCGCAAGCTCGGTTCGATTAACTGTAGATTCATGAAACGTTCATTGTCGTAAAGTGGATCAGTAGGCTCCACAGTATTCCAGAGGTAGTGGGCGGTATGATGAATTTCGGTAAAT
>DASSCG010000441.1:0-3209 GCA_035697925.1 Pyrinomonadaceae bacterium | reverse complement strand
AAGCTGAACAACATCTTTCGAATGCGTTGAAAATCAAGCCGGATGATGTGACCACGTTGCGGGCTCTCGCGAATGTAGCCCGTGCGACAGGCAATCTTGAAAAAGCGCTATCGTATCTGGTTCAGGCGCGCCGCCTGGCCCCCAATGATCAGGCCGTTCTCTATGACTTTGGCGTAACGACCTTAAAGATGGAACTGCTGCTCGATGCTTTGCCCGTGTTCGAGCAACTGCACAACGCTTATCCTCGGCAGCCAAACTATCTCTATGCACTCGCGGCAGTGCGTTGGCGGAAAGGTGAGACCGTGGAGACAGCGCGTCTAATGAAAAGTTATGTACTGTTGCAGCCGCAAGACCCTTTAGGTTTCTATCTGCTCGGGGCAGCGTTGCTGCGCCAGGATCTTTTTGGGGAAGCGCGCGCGGCACTTCAACGCAGTCTGAGTCTGAAAGCGGATCCCGACACTGAATACTTGCTGGGAGTCAGTCTCGAGAAAGAAGGAAAGCGTGACGCAGCGATCGAGATCTATCGGAAGATTGTTAACTCGCGACCGGAACATGCGGCAGCGCATGCAGCGCTAGGAGCGGCGTATCGTGAAGTTGGCAATTACGTCGAGGCGCGCACGGCACTGGAGCGAGCTGTCCAACTTGATGCCAGCGACTTGCGCGCAAATTACCAGCTTGGACTCGTCTATGCGAAGCTCGGAGAAAAAGAAGAGGCAAAGAAGATGTTTGCGCGTGCCGATGAATTACGCCAACAGAATCGTAGTAAGGAGAGCGTAATCCTGAAACTTATCGAGCCGCCGCAACAGTAATTACTAGGTCAAAACGTTTTGGGGTAGAAAGAAAATATGCGCCACATCTGACTCAATGCACCAGGACGTCAACTGTAACTATGAGTCCCGCCTTTCAAGTAGTGTTCTAATGTGAAATTCTCATCAAAATTGCGCAAACCGTACGAGTAGAGAACACTGCAGAACCGGGAGCGGTAGCGACCGGATGCTATGCTCAATCAATCAAACGCATTCTAAGGAGTTCATTAAATGCCGGTATACCGCTCCCGGTTCCGTATTGAGTTGCCTCAACCAACTGAATTCTTCTTCCGTTTTGCAAATCAAGACACTACCGCCTTTCAAGTACATTTGACCTCGTCAACTTAAGTCCATAAGATGCGGTCGATTGAAGAGTGAAAATTGGTCCCTGAGATACCCCTCGCGCTGGATCTAACTATTATCGCGGACCTGACGAAGACCTGATCGGTTGAGCCGCCACGTTAACGCCACGTTTCGTCGACCACTTTCTTCACAACGCGGCTGCGACAGGTCTCAGCCCATTCAAAGCGCCAGGTCGGCGCTATCCAAAAAACCGTTCCAGCTTGATAACACCTAGGAAATAAATGGCCGACGAACCCTCTGCTACGGAGCGACGCGCCCAGATGATTTTGCAGGAATTGCTGCGCGCCGGAAAGGTTAGTGTCCGCCCGCTGGCCAAGCGGCTGAAGGTTTCGCCTGCCACCATCCGCAGAGATCTGAGCGATCTGGAGCAACGCGGCCTCTTGCGCCGAAGTCACGGTGGCGCAGTTCCAATCCAGCCGATGCTCTATGAGCCCTTTCGTCACACCTCTTATTACCATGAGCAAGAACGCCAGCGTGGAGCTGAGAAGCGCCGTATCGGTCTGGTTGCCGCGGAACTAATTAGTGACGGCGATATCCTTGCCATCGGAGCGGGAACCACAGCGACGCAAGTCGCCCGCAGTGTTTGCCTTCACAAAGGGATCACTGTGCTTACAAACGCTGTAAACGTGGCAATGGAGTTAAGCCATCGCGATGACTTGAAAGTGATCGTAACGGGCGGGTTCTTAAGCGGAGACTGGTTTGCCCTTGTCGGCCCTGCAGCCATTGAGAGCGTCGGCGAGATTTTCGTAGATAAAGTATTTATCGGCGTCGACGGGATCCACACCGAACACGGACTCACAACTAATTACCCGGACCAGGCAACGATTCATCGGGCCATGATGCGCCAGGCGCGGCAGAAAATTATTGTCGCCGACCACCGTAAAATCGGAGCGATAGGCACGGCCCTGATTTGCACTCTTCAGGATATCGACACTCTCATTACAGATAAGGGAGCTACCGACGAAGTGATTGCTCCTTTTATTGATTTGGGAATTGAGGTTCGGCGCGCCTAATCTTCTGGTGATGTGATTGGCTGTCGTGAGATTGTCGGCCAACCTTCAGCATCCCAGTGCAAACGTTCAATCCGTAATGTCGGCGTGCCGCGCCATTCCAGATCGTAAGCGTGATAGACAATCATGTCGTCGTTCTTATCTTGCAACACCGCGCAGTGTCCGGGCCCAGCCCACCTTCCTTGGCTGTCGATAACCAAAGTCCCGCCACCCTCTGTCATCGGTTTGCCTGTTCGATCCAAATATGGACCCGTTACCTGCCGAGCGCGGCCCACTCGAATGTTGTAAGTGCTGTCCTTCCCACGACAACAGAAGTCAAAAGACACAAAGAGATAGTAGTAACCATTTTTCCTGATGATAGCCGGCGCTTCGATTGCCCCAGGTAGCTGTGCACTGCGGGGCCGGCTGGCTAAAGCGTAAAGGGTTGCATCCTTAGACGAGAGCTTGCCCGTGTCGGGATCGAGTTTGCGAAGCTTGATACCTCCCCAGAAACTTCCAAATGAGAGCCATGGTTGGCCTTCCTCGTCCAGCACGACATTTGGATCGATGGCGTTCCAATCGTCTGAGACATGCGAGCTGATTACTTTCCCCTGGTCCATCCAACGGTACTTGTCACTTGTCGGATCGAGTGTCTGGTTCGTAACGAGACCGATGCTGGAACGATTGCTGCCGAAGGTAGAAGCTGAATAGTAGAGATGGTACTTGCCATTAAAGAAAGAAATGTCTGGCGCCCATAACCCTCTGAGCCCGACCACGTCCTTTACCGCCCACTCCGGCAGATGCGCAAATACATCACCGCACAGGCGCCAGTTCATAAGGTCCCTTGAACATCGGATCGCAATGCCGGCCCTGGTCGAAAAGAGATAGTAATTTTCCCCTTCCTTAATGATCGCAGGATCATGGACCTGACGAATGTCTCCCTGCAGTTCCGCGGGTTGTACGAGAGGTTGGGGCTGCCTCCATCTCACCACCGTGAGAGTTACTAAGAAGCAAATTGCCGAAAGATAGGCAAAGGAACGCAAGTAATAAA
>DASSCG010000440.1:0-10304 GCA_035697925.1 Pyrinomonadaceae bacterium | reverse complement strand
AAAGTCAGCGCTTCGCTATCTGTCCTCAACTTTATGAGTCCTTCACCGGCGCGGACGGCGTTTAAGTAGTCTGCTTCAGCTTTGGTGGCGTCAGTGCTCTGAGCAGCACGTCGCAGATAAACCGAAGTTAAGAGCATCCAGGCCGAGGCCATTCGTGGATCGTTGAGGGTTGCGCGATTTAGGGCTGAAATAGATCCGTCGAGATCATTCCGCGCCACGGCCAACTGGGCCAAATAAAACAGCGAAAGCGCGTCCTTAGGGTTCAGTTTTATTACGGCATTGAAGGTGCGCTCAGCTTCCGTCGCTTTTCCGGTTTTGTACTCCGACAGTGCACGATAATAGAGCATGCTGGCATCGGGCGGGGTGCCCTTCCGAGTGGTTGCGTTCACCAGAAGTGGCAGCGCCTGTTCAAACTTTTCCGACAACACATAAGCCTGGGCCAGAGCGTCGACCGTGTTCGCGTCTTCTTGTTTTGCCGCCCGCTGGAGAGAGATCGCTTTTTCCAGATCCGCCGCCGCCTCTGAGTACTGCTTTAGGTTTAGTTCAGCAAAGCCCGCGATTTTCCATGCTTCCGAATCATTGGGAAAATTTCCAGCAACGTCTTTAGCTTCTTTGGCTGCCGCGGCAAATTGCTTCTGTTGCAACAACTGATAGGCGTG
Source organism: Pyrinomonadaceae bacterium (assembly GCA_035697925.1). GTDB lineage: Bacteria > Acidobacteriota > Blastocatellia > Pyrinomonadales > Pyrinomonadaceae > PSRF01. The sequence continues at coordinate 9,645 of DASSCG010000440.1, read as the reverse complement.
CGAGGTGTCTCCGGTTGCATTGGTATTAACCACGGGCTTAACCGGCTGGACACTTATCAGAGGGGCATTCGGATTGTTTCTAGCTGTCGGGCTGGGCTTAGGTTCCGGGCGTAGCAATGGGTCTTCAGCTGGTTTGGCTGCAGGCTTAACCCTGCGGGGTCGGCTGGACTGCCCACTGGCCAAGGATACAAACAACAAAAACAACACGCCCACCGAAAGGACAAGCTGAAAACGTCGATTGCTCATAAGGGTTTCTTTCCCGGGAGAGGGTTTTTCTGAGGCTTACTGGATTGCTCCAATGAGACATGCTTTCGGATGCTGGAGATTCCTCAAAAGTTCGCCCGGATTCCAATAGCTCCAATGTATCGCAACTTGCGCGGCCGCGACAAACCTCAAGTTGGTGCCCGGAGACGGAAAAAGCGGCCAAGGAGATCGCTCTCCCCAGCCGCCTTTCCGGGGGAAACCCCACAGGTCTAATTTAGAAGTTGAGTTTCAAACCGAACTGAAACTGCCGCGAATCGAAGGCTGCGGTGGGTTTACTGTAGTAGCGCCCGTTGCCGGCTCGTTGGCCGAAAGCGTTTACGTCCAGAAAGAAGGGAGATGCCGCTGCTTCGTTGAAGCGATTGAACAGATTGAAGCCTTCGGCAATCACATCCAGGCTGAAGCGTTCACCGAAACGAATCGCGCGCATGACTCGTAAATCGAATGAGGCGTAACCATGAATAATGCCGCTGTTTCGGCCTAGGCTTCCAACGGTAAATGGTGTTGTTGGAACGAACAGTGTCCCGTCGGCCGCAACGCTGGGGCGGTCATTAGAGCTTTGCAGGTCTCCGCTTGAATCGGTCCCGGTCAGGATGTTGAAAGGCCGACCTGAAGATATTTCGATAATCGGTGCAATTGTAAAATCTGAAAAGAAGCGAGTCGTGGCGCTGGACGAGTTGCGCCAGTCGACAGGCGAGCTTAGAGCGCCACTGAAGACGAATCGATGACGTTGATCAAAAAGCGAATCTGCGCGCTCTGCTGCGAAGTTTCGATTATCCTGTGGCTTCAGCAGAGTTTGCAGATCGGACGAGTCGTCAATCGAATGTGACCAGGTATAAGAAGCGAGGAATTGGAAGTTGTTCGCGAACCTTCTTTTCAACTCGACGTTCAATGCATTGTAATTAGAGTTGCCATCCGAAAGTTGGGCGCTCACATCACCGAAGGGCGTGATCGATCCGGGAGTTCGCAAGGTATTTGCTCCGACCAACGCCGCGTCAAATGCCGCCTGAGTCACAGCTCCGTTGGTGATGGAGGAGACAAAGAAATAGTTCGGAGCGTTCGGCCGAAAGTAATTCGCTGCAATCGGACTCACAACACCCTGACCCAAAGCATTCCGGCCCACGAGGCCAGGAATAACCACTGTGTACCCTGGAGGGCATGCAGGCGTACCTGGCGGTGCAGGACAAGCAACTGGCAATGGCAGAAACAACGCCTGCGCATTGCTAACGGGGTTAGAGAAGGCGAACCGGCGGAAGTTCTCAATCAATAGCTCTGGCCGAGGCGCATTCACATCCTGTGGGTGCGGGAGATGGTGAGCTCCGACAAAAATGTAGCCTGCGGAAACCGACATGTTCTTCGTCAGCTGGCGCTCGATAGTTAGGTTGGCCTGGTTGGCGTAGGCGTATTGGAAGTCCTTAGCCACGTTGAGGGTGAATGGGAACAAGGGCCCAAAGCCAACGAAGGTCTGATCATTAAACCGCACTCGTCCCGGGAGATATTCGGCTGTGCGTGCCACGCCTGGAGTCGTGAAGCCTGCAGGCAGCGTCGCGCAAAGTGGATTCATGCTGGCAGCCGAGCAAACAGTCCCTTGAAATATCTGCAGCAAATTCAGGAGCTGGTTTGGCGCCGGATTGCCTGGGAGAACGTTGAAATATTGTTGTTGCTGTGATGCGTCCGCAATATCCGAGTTAAAGGCCACAGCCAGAAGCGGATGATCATAAAACAAACCATATGCAGCTCTCAGCACGGTCTTGCCATTGTTGTTGATATCCCATGCAACGCCGATTCGAGGCGCGAAATTGTTCGTATCTCGTGGAAAACCTTGCTGGACGCCGACCGCATCCTGCGCGGTTAGCAAGTCGGAAGCTGAGAGTGAAATTCCCGTCAATGGATCCGTAAAGGGAGTCGGCGCGATGGTGTCAGTCAGCTCGACGTCATAACGCAAGCCGTAATTGAGGGTTACGTTTGGACGCAGCTTCCAGGAGTCCTGGGCAAAGAAAGCAAGGGGTTTGTTCTTAATAGTACTATTCGGGTTGCCGAAGCCTTGAATGAACGCGCTGGGAAAACCCAGACCATACGACTGCACTGGTGTGATGTCGGGCGCGTTCGTGGGCAAACCCGGTATGAAGCTGGCCAACGTGCTGCGAGCTACGCCGCCAAAGTTATGCAGCCCGGGAAAATTCAATTCAAATCGCGCTCCGATGTCGATGAAATTGATGTCGCCTCCAAACTTGAAGGTGTGATTTCCATGAACGTAATTAAGATTATCGGCGAACTGATATCGCTTTTCTGTTCGCTCGACCGGAGAGAAAGGATTCGAACCCATGAAGGCCGAACCGATTACCTGAATCGCGGCGCCCGGAATCTGTGAATCGAAGGTTGCCTTGCGGCGTCCAAAGTTGAACTTTGCTTCATTAAACAGGCTGTTCGAAAGCGACGAGTTTAGAGTTGCTGCGAAAGAAAGATCCTTCAAAGTTTGAATGCCTGTACGCGAGAAATCGTTTTGTCCGAGGGTCTGGTTTTGTGATTCGTCTTGAATCCCTGTCAGATCGCTCGGGTTATACCCAAAGCGCAGGATCATATTGTGTTTACTATTGAATTGATGATCACCACGCAAGGAGAAGTAGGTTGACGCTTCAGAGATAGGAAAGATTCTCGAAAGGTTATTGAGCGGACGAAACGCGATTGGCTGTCCATCCCCGTTGACGGTTACGAAGTTAGGAAGGATTCCGTTGTTTGCGAGTGATGGAACCGGAGCCCCCGTAATGAAGAAGCGGCCTCCGATGATTTGGCCAGCAGGGATAGCGCCTCCGGGACTGCGCAGCGAACTGACGCCGTTCAAACCGATTTGGCCGCCTGACGAAGCAAAAGTGGCGTAAGTAATTGCGGTACCAACAACCTGTGCGCGGACCACAGGGTCGGCGATAGTCGCGGCCCGGGCAAGTTCGCCTCCGATGAATGTGGCCTGTGCCGGGGTAAGGCCCGTGTAAACATTCGTGAACGGCAGGAACGGGGCACCAATAGTTATGCTGCCATTCAAACCTGCGGCAACATCACTGGTGAAGAATCCTGACTCCTGGCGCCGGCGTTGCTCGAAGCTGGTAAAAAAGAAGGTCCGATCTTTTACGATTGGTCCTCCGAACGTTGCTCCGTACTGAACGCGAGTAAATGGTGGTTTCTTGTCGGGATCATTATCTATGACCGGTGCAAAGGCGTTGCGCGCTTGGATTGTTTTATGGCGTAGGAAACCAAAAACGTTCCCGTGGTAATCGTTAGTGCCGCTCTTGGTAACAACATTGACGATGCCGCCGGTGGCGCGCCCAAATTCGGCCGCATACGAATTTGTTGCTACTTGATATTCCTGCACCGCTTCCTGGCTCACCGTCGAGCGCGCGGCATTTATAGAGTTGTCTGTGAAGTCAGCCCCATCAACCTGGACCAGTGTAGAGCGTCCTCGCTGTCCGCCGATATTTAGACCTGACGTCGGGGCTGGTCCGATGGGACGTCCATTGTCGCGGCCCACGGTCGACAGCGTTAAGGCAAATCCGGTCGCACTGCGTTCGTTAATGGGCAGTTCATTGATACGCTTCTGATCGATTGTGTTGGCGACCGTCGTATTAGTTGGCTCGACCAGGGCTACTTCGGCAGCAGAGATATCTACCGTAGCATCTATAGATCCTACAGTCAGGGGAATATCCAGATCTGCGCGCTGTCCCACGGTCAGAATTACACTGGGAATTCTGCCTCTCGAGAAGCCATCCGCCTCAACCGTTACTTCATAATCGCCGGGAGGCAGATTGGTAATCTGGTAGTAACCTTCATCATTGGTGATCGCAGCGCGGGTAAAGTTAGTTGCCGTGTTACGCGCCTTGACTGCGGCGTTGACGACCGCAGCTCCGGTTGGATCGCGTACAACTCCATTTAGGTCGGCGGCGTTCGCTTGAGTCTGACCGAGAGCTACACTCGCGCAGAGAATGGTCGCTGCTAATAGTGAACCGATCCGAATCGAGGCGGCGAACCACCTGGAGGACGCTGACATCATCGTATTCTCCTTTAAATGTCTTTGAGGCCGGACACCGTGATGGTATCCGGTGCGTGCAATTCCTGGTAAGCAGACGAGGAGTTACCTACTTCCAACTGGTGGAACAAGATCTTACGGCTCTAGTTGGTATCACGGCGTGTTGGGGAGTGATAGGCCGCTGTTCATAAGCCTCGCCCGCTGAGATTGTCGACGGGAGCCTCCAAAACTTAAAACGCTCAGCCTTTTTACCCCAAAAGCGAAGCCGTGGCAAGACATATTCGCTGCGCTAACTCGTAGGAATCTAAATAATTAGACCCTCTCAGAGGAACCTCCTCAGCACCCGTCAGCGGGTGTTGTTTTAAAGTTCTGAGATGGTCGAGTAGTTCGTGCGACCCTGCGTCGAAGTCGGCTGCTAATACCAAAAAATAGGATCGCAGCTTCTGCAAACGAAGGCACGAAGGCCGCTCTCCTCAATAGGCTACACATACGTAATCGCGAGTGGAATTTTCTCACATACTCAGCCCTGTATTGCCGCGCCAGGATCTCAAAAGCCGCATTGTTTCTTAGTCCTTCGAGTTGATTAATGATTGTCTGGGCGGCGAGCTCGCCGCTCTCCAGCGCGATCAGCATTCCACTTCCAGAGAAAGGGTCGATAAACGCTGCGGCGTCCCCAACCGTCATCAGACCGTCTGCTGGGACCAGCGTTCGACGCCCAAAGCTCTCGAGGGAAACACTTAACCATTCGGACAGTGTGCGGGCAGCCGCAAGTGTGTGCGCGGCGCGAGAATTCAAGAAAACTCTCTCGCGAATTACAGCTTCAGGGTCTGATGCGTAGCGACGTACGTCTTTGGCAGCTGTGATAAAGCAGAAATTGGTTGCGCCGCCTTCGACGTTGCTTAAACCCCCATAGCCGCCGGGGTAAAAATAGATCTCACACGCACCCTCAGTCACTCTTGTGTTTTCCAAGTGCGACTTAAAGGCAACTAGATTGTATCGGCTAGTGTGTTGGGAATTATCCCTGTTGCTCAGCTTCCGCGCGAGGGCGCGCGTTCGTCCAGTTGCGTCGATAGTTACCAGCGCGGGTAATTGGACCACGTCGTTACCAGTCTTGAGTGTGAGTCCGCGCACCCGCCCCCGATCAATTAATAGTTCAGCAGCGTGAGTATCCTCCAAAACATGCGCACCAACGAGTCTCGCTCGTTCGAGCAGTTGGTAATCCATCTCGGCACGACTAAGACCCAGTGCCCGGGCATTAACTCCAAACCAATCGGTAGGAACATTCACGCTTCGACCTCTTTGTGAATAGAACACCGTTTGATTTAGCGTCGCGCCGCCGGCAGAGATCATTTGGTTACCGACTCCCAGACGCTGGAAGTGCTGAAGGCACTCGGGCGAAATAAATTCGCCGCAAAGTTTCGGCCTGGGGAATCTTTTCTGCTCTACCAGCAAGACCTTGACGCCTTTCATCGCCAAATGAATCGCCGCACTCGTCCCGGCGGGGCCGGCGCCGGCAATGGCTACATCGTAATTGTCTGGCGAAGTGTTCATGCCACTCTCTGTGTCTGATCCATGTGCCCGCCGTCGATCTGCTCCGACCGCTTGCTCGAATCTCCACTCCGAGCGCTGCATGATTCCAGCCTGTCTGCTCGAGCGCTGAGAACCAATCGGTAAGGAAACCTTCGTTCTAGGCGAACATCTTCGAGTCCTGCCTGGGACGCGAGATCAATTAGCTCCTGCGGTTTAAAGCTCCGCAGAATCGAAAGTGCGCCGTCTTCTCTGATCAAGCGGTTGTGCAAGAACAATCGGCCGACTGTTCGGTAGAAGTAATAAGGAATCGGATTACGATGAAGATCGATGGCGAATATTCGGCGGCGTGCGACTCGGCTCAATTCGCGTAACGCTCGCACAACGTCGGGGTTTTCAAGGTGATGAGTGAACAGCGAGCAGATTGCGTAATCAAATGTGGCGTCAGCGAAAGGAAGACGGAGTGCGTCACCTCGGACAGAGGCAATCTCCCTTAACTCGCCGGCGTTTTCGAGGATCGCTCTCGCTGAGCGATCGTTTAATTCCAACCCTATGAAACTGCCCTTGAGTTTTTTTCTTCTTGACCACTTAGCCGCCACACGCAAGAGCTCTCCAGATCCTGCCGCCACGTCTAGCACTGAGAAGATTTGCAGCTGAGAGTCCTCAATCTCAGCGAGCAAGGAGAGTCGCAATGCGCGCGCGTCGCCCAACCACTGATTGACGCGTTGCAGCTCAATGATGCAGCCCTCGTACTCTTCGGGAGTGTAATCACCAATATCCAGGTGCTCGAGATCTTTACTTCGCGCGCGAAACCTGTCGAACATGATTTGCTCCCAAACGATGCTCGAAATCGTATTAGGAAGAATTTTCTCGTCTATGCTTTCGGGCGCTCCACCACCAGCACGCTGTTCTTTGATCCAAAGCCAATGCAATTGCAGAGAGCGATCTCAACTTTTGCAGGCCGCGCCTGATTAGGAACGTAATCGAGATCGCATTCTGGGTCCGGTTCGTCCAAGTTTATCGTAGGAGGAATCATCTGCTCGTGCATGGCACATAAAGCTGCTCCCAATCCAGCGGCGCCACTGGCTCCTTGCGGATGACCAACCTGGGACTTCGTGGCTGACATCGGAATTCGAGCAGCATAGCCGTCGAACGCCAATTTCAAAGCGCTGGTCTCTATTCGATCATTTAATAGAGTGGATGTTCCGTGCAGATTAACGTAGTCGATGTCTTCCGGAGTGCGACCCGCATCTGCCAAAGCGAGCTTCATCGCGCGGGCGGGCTCATCTCCTCCTTCTTCCAGCCGCACGCGATGATAGGCGTCACAGGTTGCGGCGTAGCCAGTGATTTCAGCATATATCTTTGCGTTGCGCCTTTTGGCACGTTCCAATTCTTCCAGCACGTAAATCCAGGAGCCTTCACCCAAGACCATTCCCGATCGATTTTTGGAGAACGGGCGGGAAGCGCGATGCGGCTCGTCGTTCCATTCGCTCGTCAACACCGTCATGAGGTTAAATCCGGCCAAAATCCCGGGCGCTATAGGTGCATCTACCCCGCCGGTAATCATGACTTCCTGCCGACCCAGGGCAATATGCTCGGCCGCATAGGCGATCGCGTCCGTTGAGCTGGTGCAACCTGTCGAGACAATGTGCGAAAGCCCGCGAAGACCGAAGGCCATGGAAAGCTCACTGGAAAGCCCGCCGTGTGTTGATGATGGAATCGTGTAAACGCTGGCCTTATAAGTTGGGCCAACGTACCAATATGAATATTGTTGCTCGGTAAAGGCCAACCCACCGCCGCCAGTGCCCAGCACCACACCGATGGTCCTGCGTTCATCCAACGTCATTTCGGAAGGAAACAGATTGGCGTCTTCGAGAGCTTCCCTCGCGGCCGCAAGCGCGAGCGGCACGGTTCTGGGAACATGCTTCCGATCTTTGGGATTCAACTGGGCTTCCCAGTCGAAATCCCGAACTTCCGCCGCGATCTTCACAGGGGAATTAGAAACGTCAAAGGACTCTATTCTTCGGCTTCCGCTCTCACCTTTCAGCAGTGCAGCCCAGAATTGTTTCCGGCCAATTCCAATCGGCGTTACACACCCGATTCCGGTGATGACCACTCGACGTGATTCTTGAAAGCGGCGCAACATTCGGGTGCGTTACCTCAACAAGACATGGGTTTTCGATTCGATGGGGATGACGACAGGATAACATTGGCTGCGACTAAAGGGCGAAAGCGCCGAAGGCCGTACTCAATTGAGAAGTACGGCCTTCGATAGTTTTTTGGTTTTGAAAACTCTGTCGTCTAGGTTGTTGCTACCTTGGTGCCGCACTCATTGCAGAACTTAGTACCAGGATTCAATTCTGCCTGACAGTTGGCGCACTTTAACTTCTCCTGCTTGGAGCCACACTCAGCGCAAAACTTCGCGCCAGGTTGAAGCTTCGCATTGCATTTCACGCAGCTAGCTGTCTGCTGCGACGCCTCTAGCTTAGTACCACACTCATTGCAAAACTTGACCGCCGCGGGGTTCGACGCGCCGCATTTTGAGCAAGTTACCCTTGAGGTTTCCTGGGTATCACCCTTCCTTGGGTTCATTGCATCGGTCATCGCTCCCGCCATGGCATTGCCAATGGCAAACCCTGCTCCGAGTCCTGCTCCAGTGGCTGCTCCGCCTCCGGACGTATTTTGAGCGGCGTCGCGCATGGCGTCGGCTGCCTGAAACTGCGCGTAGCGGTTGACGTCGCCGATGACCCCCATTGAGGTGCGCTTATCCATTGCCGCCTCAACTTCGGCCGGGAGCGAAATGTTCTCAATCACAAACTTCGTCAGCGCTAGTCCAAACGTCTTGAATTCTTCGCTTAACTTTGTGCGAGTGAACTTCGAAAGCTCGTCGTAGTTAGAAGCAAGATCAAGCGCCGCTATCTTTGACTCACCCAGAGCATCGCTGAAGCCGCTAACTAGTGTGCGCTTCAACTGTCCCTCTATGTCTTCGGTCACAAAATGAGCGTTCGTTCCGGCAACCTCTTTTATGAACGCGCTCGGGTCCTCAACGCGAATCGAATAGATGCCAAAGGCACGTAAACGGACCATGCCAAAATCTGTGTCGCGCATCATCACCGGATTAGGGGTTCCCCATTTCAAATCAGTAAATTGCTTGGTGTTTACGAAGTAGACCTCTGCTTTGAAAGGTGAGTTGAAACCATATTTCCAGGCGCCGAGCTTAGTGAGGATGGGCGTGTTGCCGCCGTCAATCGTGTAAAAGCCCGGAGGAAAGACGTCCGCAATCTGCCCCTGGAAAACGAAAACTGCTGTCTGCGATTCGCGCACGGTTAGGCGCGCGCCATTCTTAATCTCCTGGCCCTGCACGGGAAATCGATAAAGTAACGTATTTCCAGAATCGTCAAGCCATTCAATTACCTCAATGAATTGCGAGCGAATGGAGTCAAGAATTCCCATCGATGGTCTCCTTTTTAGCGGCAGTTTGTTTAGGCCGCGAGTTGATATACGGGTCTGGGCCTGGCGATGTTCAGGGCACCCACTTATCTGACGCAAATATTGCACAAAGCAGGCGTTGAGAAAAGCGCATTGCGTTATGCGCGTCGCGAGTATGCCGACTTTCGGCCCCCGATTATGCGTTGGCGAAGATATGCAAAGGCAATAAGTCCTAATAATCCACCTGCTATATCGATGGCGCTGTCATAGACGGAACCCGTGCGCGATGGAACAAAACTCTGATGGTATTCATCGACCAAAGCAACCAACAGAATTGGTAGTAGGCTGGCAAGGAACCACCTTTGTCGCAGAAACTTCCGTGACGAAGTGCTTAAAGCTCGCGCTGTCAA
>DASSCG010000439.1:0-5874 GCA_035697925.1 Pyrinomonadaceae bacterium | reverse complement strand
CCGGGTTGTTACGGCGGTGGCCAATGGAGACCTGGAACGCAAACTTACGGTGGAAGCGAAAGGTGAAATCGCCGAGCTCGCCGACACTATCAACAACATGACAGATACGCTTGCGACGTTTGCTGATCAGGTTACTTCGGTGGCCCGTGAGGTAGGTGTCGAAGGCAAGCTTGGTGGTCAGGCAAACGTGCCTGGCGCAGCAGGCACCTGGAGAGATTTAACCGATAACGTGAACGGACTGGCCGCCAATCTCACCACCCAGGTACGTGCGATTGCCGAGGTGTCCACTGCTGTGACGAAGGGCGACTTGACCCGCTCGATTACGGTGGAAGCTCAAGGTGAGGTCGCAGCGCTGAAGGACAACATCAATGAGATGATTCTCAATCTCAAAGATACGACCCAGAAGAACATGGAGCAGGATTGGCTGAAAACGAACCTCGCACGTTTCACCAGAATGCTACAGGGCCAGCGCGACATGACTACTGTGGCCCAGATGGTGCTTTCCGAACTGGCTCCCCTGGTTGATGCTCAACAGGGCGTCTTTTATGTGAACACTAGTGACAACGGTCAGCCAATGATGAAGTTGTTGGGTGGTTACGCATACAAGAAGCGAAAGAACCTGGCCAATGAATTTCGAGCGGGTGAGGGCCTGGTGGGCCAATGCACGCTCGAGCGAGAAAGAATTCTGGTCACGAATGTTCCATCGAATTATGTGTACATCGCTTCTGGCCTTGGCGAGGCGCCTCCCAACAACATAGTGGTGCTTCCGGTTCTCTTTGAAGGTGAGGTAAAAGCGGTTATCGAACTCTCGACGTTCAAGACGTTTAGTGAGACACACCTAACCTTCCTTGATCAGTTAACGGAAAGCATAGGCATCGTGCTGAACACGATTGCGGCCAACACCCGCACTGAAGATTTGTTGCTCCAGTCGCAGTCACTTGCAGGCGAGCTGCAGAGTCAACAGGACGAGCTCAAGAAGACTAATGAACAACTCGAACAGCAAGCGGAATCGCTGCGAGAATCAGAGGAGCTTCTGAAGAGTCAGCAGGAAGAGCTGCAGCAAACTAATGAAGAGCTGCAAGAGAAAGCTGCACTATTGGCGCGTCAGAAGGCCGAAGTTGAGGCCAAGAATCGCGAAGTGGAAGAAGCGCGCTGGGAAATGGAAGAAAAGGCCGAGCAGCTGGCGCTCACTTCAAAATACAAATCCGAGTTTCTGGCAAACATGTCCCACGAGCTGCGAACACCGCTCAACAGCATGTTGATACTTTCACGCCAGTTAGCTGAAAACACTGACGAGAATTTGTCGCCTAAACAGGTGCAGTTCGCGGAGACAATTCATTCGTCCGGATCGGATTTGCTCTCGCTAATTAATGACATTCTCGATCTCTCCAAGATTGAATCTGGAATGATGGGAATTGAGGTTACCGATGTCGCAATAAATGCGATCGCAGAGCAGTTGGAGCGCAGTTTCCACCAACTGGCACAAGACAAGAACCTCGAGTTCAAAATCGTTCGAGACGAAAACCTGCCAACAAACGTTCGCACTGACGACAAACGTTTACAACAGATATTGATGAACCTGCTCTCCAACGCGTTCAAGTTCACCGAGCAGGGAGAAGTAGTGCTCTCCATAGCGCCGGCGCCAAAAGATGAAACCTATCACCTCGAAACGTTGAGCCGGTCGGGTGATGTGCTCGCGTTTTCGGTTAGCGATACGGGCATTGGAATTCCTACGGAAAAACAACGGATCATTTTCGAGGCCTTCCAACAAGCCGACGGTACCACCAGTCGCAAATACGGAGGCACCGGTCTGGGCCTCTCGATTAGTCGCGAAATAGCGCGGCTGCTCGGAGGGGAGATTCGCGTGATCAGCACGCCGGGCCAAGGAAGTACGTTTACCTTCTACCTGCCTCGGAACTACACGCCGATCGGGCCTGCCAGGGTGGAATTCAGGGAACCCACGGCTGCTACCAGCGCAAAAGAAATGGAGGCGGCGTGGACTCCAGTGGAATCGTACGACAACGAGGCCTTAACGCTGTTGTCCAGTGAGTCGGCTGCGATCCTCGACGACCGGAACGACATTATAGCTGGTGACTTAACCGTACTGATTGTTGAAGATGACATAAGCTTCGCCAGCATCCTTCTCGACCTGGCGCGTGATAAAGGATTCAAGGGGTTGGTAGCAACCAGCGGCATTACAGCCCTCGCCCTGGCGCGAAAATATAAGCCATCGGCCATCACGCTTGATATCCGGTTACCGGATCGGGATGGTTGGACGGTGCTTGACAGGCTGAAGCATGACCCGGAAACGAGACACATACCTGTTCACATTATTTCCGTCGAGGAAGAGCGTCAGCGTGCCCTTCAACAAGGCGCTTTCAATCACGTGCAAAAGCCTGCGACCCATGAGGATCTTGGTAAGGCCTTCGACGACATGCGCGACTTTACGGAGCGTCGGATTCGGAAACTCCTGGTAGTTGAAGATGATGACATTCAGCGCATGAGCGTGGTCGAACTAATTGGAAACGGTGATGTCAAAACCACGGCCGTAGCCACTGGTGAGGAGGCCTTGAACGTTCTCAGAGATGAGAGATTCGATTGCATGGTCCTGGATCTGAAACTTCCTGATATGAGCGGATTCGAGCTGATCGAGAAACTGCAAACAGATCTCGGTCGCTACGATCTCCCGATCATTATCTACACCGGGAAAGAGCTGACCCGCAAAGAAGAGCTGCATTTGAAGAAAGTGGCCGACGCTATCATCGTCAAGGAGGCCAGTTCTCCTGAACGGCTGTTGGCTGAGACGGCTTTATTCCTGCATCGCGTGGAGGCTAATCTGCCGGAGCCGAAACGACGGATGCTGGAGAAGTTCCATCGCAGCGACCCAGTATTAGCCGGACGCAAGGTGTTGGTAGTCGATGATGACGTTCGCAACATCTTTGCCCTAACCAGCGCGCTCGAGGCCCACCACATGGAAGTGGTCCATGCTGAGAATGGCCAGGAAGGCATCGATTTGCTGAAAACCAATCCGGATATCGAGGCGGTTTTGATGGACATCATGATGCCGGAAATGGATGGGTACGAAGCGATAGCTGAAATTCGTAAGATGAAAAAGTATAAGCACCTTCCGATAATCGCCCTCACAGCAAAGGCGATGAAGGCCGATCGGGATCATTGCCTGCAGGTAGGTGCGTCAGACTATATTTCGAAGCCCCTCGATATAGATCAGCTGCTCTCGCTGCTGCGAGTATGGCTTTACCGGCAAGATGAAGCTACGTGAATAAACACGGTTCGGAAGTAAGTGATCTGGAAGACATCGAGATTAGTCTGCTGCTCGAAGGTCTTTACCGCGCCTATGGTTTCGACTTCAGGGACTATTCGCGTGCATCAATAAAAAGACGCATCCTCGAGATGATGCGCATAGAAAAACTGGGGACGGTATCGGCCTTTCAGGACCGGGTACTGCACGACACGATTTCCCTGGATCGATTCTTATTGGGCCTTTCGGTACACGCGACCTCAATGTTTCGAGACCCCAGTTTCTATCTGACGTTTCGACAGAAAGTCGTCCCGTTGCTCAGAACGTACCCCACCGTACAAATCTGGATAGCGGGGTGCTCCACCGGTGAAGAAGTTTATTCCCTCGCTATCCTGCTCCAGGAAGAAAATCTTTATAACAGGTGCCGCATCTACGCTACCGACATCAGCCATGCCGTTCTACGTCGGGCCCGGGATGGAATTTTCCCTCTCTCGGCGATGCGGGAATACACCAATAACTACCACCAGGCGGGCGGGGCTCACGAGTTTTCCGATTATTACACCGCTCAGTACGACAGCGTGATTTTCAGTTCCGCCCTTAAGAACAACGTTGTGTTTTCGGAGCACAACCTCGCTACCGATGGATCTTTCAATGAGTTCCAGGTGATCCTGTGCCGGAATGTCATGATCTATTTCAATAAAGATTTACAGGCCCGGGTTCACAACTTGCTCTACGACAGTTTAAGCATGTTTGGTGTTTTTGGTTTGGGTAATAAAGAGTCGTTGAAGTTTACGCCGCGAGCGGCGTTTTATGAGCATCTTAACGAGAAGGACAAGCTCTATCGAAAGGTAATGTAGTGGCCTTTGATATAGTCGTCGTTGGCGCCTCGACGGGAGGGCTAAAAGCCTTGCAGATAGTGCTTTCCGGATTGCCGTTGGACTTTTCACTGCCAATCGTCATGGTGCAACACCGCGGAAAAGATATGGAAACCGGTCTCTGTGAGTTTCTCGCTCGCAGCAGTCGTTTGCCTGTGACAGAGCCGGAAGACAAGGAGATGATTTTGCCCGGCCGCGCGTATTTGGCGCCAAGGGACTATCACTTGTTAATCGAGGACGGTTGTTTTGCCCTTTCAACTGACCACCCCGTAGGATTCGCGCGACCCTCAATCGATGTGCTCTTCGAGTCGGCGGCGGATGAGTACAAGGCAAGGGCCATTGGAGTGATTTTGACCGGAGCAAATCAGGATGGTGCTCGCGGACTGGCGGCCATCAAAGCTCATGGTGGATTAACCCTCGTAGAAGATCCCTCCACGGCTGCTTGCCGTGTAATGCCGGACGCGGCCATCAATATGACACGAGTTGATTGGATACTGCCCTTGCAAGAAGTGGCCCCAAGCCTTAGTAAACTAACAAACAGCGATGGGCAAAAATGAAAGCAGACGACGAGCGAATTAACATTCTGATGGTGGACGACAGCGCGACCAACCTGCTGGCGTTGGAATCGATACTTCAAGCTCCCGATCGAAATCTTGTCAGCGCCTCTTCCGGTGACGATGCTCTCAGGTATCTGTTGAATAACGACGTGGCCGTAATTCTGCTTGACGTGTTCATGCCTGGGATTGATGGACTTGACACTGCCGAGCTAATTCGCGCCCGAGATAAGTCACGGGACATACCGATTATTTTTCTTACCGCCGACAGCACTGGTGGTCGACACCTGAGTCGCGGTTATTCGCTGGGTGCGGTTGATTACATCGTGAAGCCCATCGAGCCGGATATCCTGCGTTCAAAGGTCGCAGTCTTCGTCGACTTATTCAAGAAGACGCGTGAGGTTCAACGCCAGGCCGAGCTGCTTCACGAGAAGAATCTCCAACTGGAGAATGCAAATCTGGCCCGGCTGAACATGCTAATCGATCTCGGCCAGGAGTTGGCTGCCGAACACGATCCAAACCAGGTATTGGAAAAGTTTTGTCATTCCGCAAAAGAGATTGTTCAGGCTCAGGAATCGGGTATCGGAATAGTAAATGGAGACGGCACCTTACGTTACTTCTACCGTTGCACGTCCGGCGATGACAGCGATCGCTTTAATGCATTACCAGTGACGCAACAGGCATTGGACACTCTGCTCACTACACGACGACCGCTGCGGCTGAGTGAGGACGACGAACTGCTTCAAGGCCAAGCGAATAAGAATATCGTGCACTCCTTCCTGGGCGCGCCAATCCTCTCAGCCACGGGCGTTCACGGTTGGGTTTACTTGCTGAACAAGCTCAATGGCGATGAGTTCACAGAAGCCGATGAGCGCCTTACTGCGACCCTGGTAACCCAGGTAGCCATCGCTTACGAAAACGCAAAACTCTACAGCGATGCGCAAGTCCATGCGCGCGAGTTGCAAATGGAAATCGCCGAACGCAAGCAGGCAGAAGAACAACGCGCTCAGTTACTGGTGCGCGAGCAAGCGGCTCGCGCCGAAGCTGAGCAAGCGAACCGCACCAAGGACGAGTTTCTGGCGACGCTGTCGCACGAGTTGCGGACGCCGATGACCGCCATCATGGGCTGGTCGCAACTGCTCGATGAGCCGCTCGATCCGGAGTCGCAGCGCACCGCCGTCGATTC
>DASSCG010000438.1:0-3045 GCA_035697925.1 Pyrinomonadaceae bacterium | reverse complement strand
AGTTCTCGTGACGGGTCCCACCGCCGACTCGATGATCTCGCTTAATAATGGTTGGAGTTACGTTTGGCAGGGTTCTGAAGAGTCTCTCTACCCCAAAGATCGACACACAATTCGTCGGGCAATCGAAGCGAAGATAGGACCTGGCAATTTAACCTTCGTTCAGGGTACGCGCATTACTCGCCCTGCGGGCTCGCCTTCAAACAGTACGCCGACAGATAAAGAAGAGGAGGTGGATATTTCCGCCGCAGTTCGCGCAGCACAGAATGTGGATGTAGTGGTGTTATGTCTTGGCGAAGGTTCGTACTGTGAAACTCCAGGCAACATTACGGACCTGAACCTGGGAGAACCTCAACTTAAACTCGCGGAAGCACTCCTGTCGACCGGGAAGCCAGTCGTAATGGTGCTGGTGGAAGGACGCCCAAGAACCATTAATCGTATAGCTGACGGTGCTAAGGCAATCTTGTTGGCCTACAACCCTGGCAATGAAGGTGGCACTGCTATCGCAGACGTTTTGTTCGGCGACGTTAACCCTAGCGGGAAGCTTCCCTTCACCTACCCGCGCACGCCTAACGGCTTGATTAATTACGACCACAAACCATTCGAAACAGAGAATACTGCCTTCGGCAATCTGGCTTTTAAACCGCAGTTCCAATTTGGAGAGGGTATGAGCTATACGACGTTCGTCTACAGCGATCTGCGTCTCGGCAAGAATACAATCTCCGCAAACGATGAACTGCCTGTGAGCGTGACGATCAAAAATAGTGGCCGGCGCGCAGGCAAAGAAGCGGTTCTAGTCTTTGTTAGTGATCTGGTTGCATCTATTTCACCACCGAATAGACGTCTCCGGCGATTTGCCAAAGTGAATATCGAACCGGGTCAAAGTCGCACGCTGACCTTCAAACTGAGGCGCGACGATTTGTCATTCATTGGTGCCAATAACAAACCAGTCGTCGAACCAGGTGAATTTGACGTCACCATCGGCGGCCTGACACAGAGATTCACGTTGAAGTAACACGAAGTTTTTCTTCAGGTGGTTCGACGTTTGTGGTTGATCGAAAAGCTTCATAGAACAACGATCCACGAAATCACACTAAATGGCACGAAATAGTTTTAGTGTTGTTTTCGTGGATCGCACTCCATTAGTAACGCTAAGACTCGCCCGGGAGGGCTAGTGAGGTTTTGCCAAGAAAAACAAACACATGACGACTAATCGATACTTTTTACTGTTGGTACTCTTCATTTGCGCGTTCCCAGTTTACGCACAACAGCAGCCGCCTAAACATAACTTGATGCCGGTGCCGGCGTCAGTGAATTTTCATCCAGAGCGACTAGTAGTCGACAGCTCTTTTAAAGTTGCCACTCGTGGTCATACGGACGCTCGACTCCAGGCTGGAATCGCCCGATTCATAAAACGACTCGAAGGAAGAACGGTGCTTTCATTCACTCCCGGAATGGCGCCAGATGATCAGGCAACTACCCTCGTGATTCATTGTGATGGCCCAGGGAAGGACACGCCTGGCCTGGGTGAAAACGAAAGCTACAACATCGACATCACCAGGCGGCAGGCACTGCTGAAAGCTCCAACAGTGGTCGGAGCCCTTCGCGGTCTTGAGACTGTACTGCAACTATTGGCCGCCAATCGGAACGGGTATTACCTACCGGGAGTTCAAATCCAGGATCAACCCCGCTTCCCATGGCGCGGTTTACTGATCGATGTCGCACGACACTTCCAGACCATGGAAGTCCTGAAGCGCAATCTCGACGCAATGGCGGCGGTCAAGCTCAATGTCTTCCACTGGCATTTGACAGAGGACCAGGGATTTCGTGTAGAGAGCAAAAAGTTTCCTAAACTCCATCAGTTGGGTTCCGATGGCAACTACTATACACAGGAGCAGGTCAGAGAAATTATCGCGTACGCCCGCGAACGTGGCATCCGTGTAGTTCCAGAGTTTGACATACCCGGTCATAGCACAAGCTGGTTGGTCGGATATCCCGAACTCGGAAGCGCTCCCGGTCCTTACAGCATCGAAAGGCGTCCTGGAATATTTGAACCGGCACTCGATCCTACTCGCGAAGAAGTCTACAAGTTCCTCGAAACTTTCTTGGGAGAGATGGCTGCGCTTTTTCCAGATGCCTATCTACATATCGGCGGTGACGAGAATGAAGGTAAGCAGTGGGATAGGAATCCGAAAATTCAGGCTTACATGAAAGCGAAAGGAATCAAGGATAACCACGCGCTGCAAGCTTACTTCAACCAGCGACTGCTGAAGATTCTTCAGAAACACGGAAAGAAGATGATTGGTTGGGACGAAATTCTGCAGCCGGAACTGCCCAAGGACGTGGTGATCCATTCCTGGCGTGGAACAGCTGCCCTGGCCGAAGCGGCGAGAAAAGGCTATGACGGAATTCTATCGAACGGTTATTACATCGATCTCATCCAGCCGGCTTCGCAGCACTATGTACCGGATCCGCTTCCTGCCGACAGCACTTTAACTCCTGAGGAAGCCAAGCACATCCTCGGAGGAGAGGCAACAATGTGGGCGGAGTGGGTTACGCCGGAAACCATCGACTCACGCATCTGGCCGCGGACCGCCGCTATCGCCGAACGGCTTTGGTCACCGCGAAACGTTACGGACATCAACGATATGTACCGGAGGTTGGCGGTTATCAGTTTGCAGTTAGAAGAATTCGGGCTGATGCACAAGAAGAACCCGGACATGATGTTACGCCGGTTAGTTCGTCACGATGACATTGGTCCTCTGCGAACGTTGGTTTCAGTCATTGAGCCAGTAAAAGAGTATCGACGTTATCAAATGCGACCGCAGACGATGCTTAGCCCGCTTACCGGAGTAGTAGATGCGGCCACTCCTGATAGCGAGGCAGCTCGCAGATTTTCCTGGATGGTAGAAGAATTTCTTAATGATCGACCTCGCTTCCAGCTTTATCGTGCGGAGTTAAGCGAAACGCTGGCAAAGTGGCAAACGTCCGGCGCCTCTTTGGAACCAATGATCGATCGTTCACCGGCCCTAAAAGAGATCAAACCTC
>DASSCG010000437.1:0-4434 GCA_035697925.1 Pyrinomonadaceae bacterium | reverse complement strand
CGGACCGCTGCTCCTCATCTCTGTGCCATTACATTCGCTGGACGACGACTCCGTGTGAAGTGCGGCCACCGGTCCTAAGTCTTCCCATCTTTCCGGAGCAACACGCAGCTCTGCCACCTGCCACATTCCACGCTCATCGGTGGTCAGCCGGAAAATGGCATTTATCTCTGCCGTAGCTTCAGCAGTGTCTGTGGTAGATGAGATCGATTTGACCCGAACGGCACTGGAGGGGAGTTCAATCCCTGCCATACGCGTGATGAGCTTCCTGGCTTGCTTCGAGCTGAGGTCTGCTCTCACCTCAAACGGCAGCGTAATTAGTACCAGGAGCAGACTCAAGCGTAGAAGAAACATGATTCGGCTTCTAACAAGACGAGCACCAGAGTTAATCGCTGCTCTTACCGATGAGCATTTGCAGCATGATCTGAAGTTGCGACGTAGTAAACGGCTTGGGTAGAAAAACAACTGCCCCAGCCGAAAAACTCTCTGAGGATAGCTTTGGGTCCTGTTCGGCGGTCATCATCATGACCGGGATTTTCATCAAGTTTTTCTCGGTCTTCATGAAACGTACAAGCTCCGGTCCAGAGATGTGAGGCATCACGACGTCAAAGACTCCCGCCGTAAAATTCTGATCGTTTTGGAGGATTTTGTAGGCTTCCCGCCCGTCGCGTGCGGTTACGACCGTGTAGTTTTCCTTCTCGAGAATTGTCTTAACGAGACGGAGTATTGCCGGATCGTCGTCGGCCACGATTACCCGGCGCCCTTTGTTGTCTGAGGTTGAGGTTTTTTCTGCTTCAGAGACCATTTTGTTTTTAGACTTCCACGGCGCGGCTACTCTCCCCGGCGCTAGTTGATAGTTCGGCCGCAAGCTTTATTGCAGCCACCATACTTGAGTGTTCAGCCAGGCCTTTGCCGGCGATGTCGAATGCGGTCCCATGATCGACGGAGGTGCGAATAAATGGCAAGCCCAGCGTGACATTGACTGCCTCGCCAAAAGAAAGACATTTAACTGGAATCATTGCCTGATCGTGATAACAAGCGATCACGGCGTCGAATTCACCGCGCGAAGCCCTCAGAAACACCGTGTCTGCAGGAAAAGGACCGTGCACATTAACATCGTCCACTCCATGGCAAGCTTCGATCGCTGGAACAATCTCCGACGCCTCCTCCATACCAAACAAGCCTCCCTCGGCTCCATGCGGGTTCAAAGCGGCGACAGCAATGCGGGGACGCTCTATCCCCCAACGACGGAGTTCACGACTTGCAAGGTTGATGGTTCGAATAATTCGATCACGTTCGACCATTCTGATCGCTTCCAAGAGCGGAACATGTGTGGAAAGAAGAACGATTCGGAGATTCCCCGCCACAAAGGCCATGGCCGAATCTTCACTGCCCGTGAGATGTGCAAGAAATTCAGTATGACCCGGGAAGCTGTATCCCCCGAGGAACAATGCGCGCTTATTAATCGGAGCCGTTGCAATCGCGTCGACACTCCCGGCCGCGCAAAGCTCCACTGCCGCCTCAATGTAACCTGCGGCAGCTTTACCAGCTGCCCCCGACTCGATACCGGGTTCTACGAATCCGCCAATATTGTCGAGATGAAAGATAACTGGCTCTGAAAGCTCCTCGGGCAGAGGCTCTCCCTGACGGATGATGTCGTAGCCGGACTGCAGATCTAAAGTTCGCGCAGTGTGAGCGAGCAACTGCGCATCGCCAATAATAACCGGGGCACAAATCCGACAGATCTCTTCCTCGGCGACCGCCTTTAGCACGACTTCAGGGCCAATCCCTGCGGGATCGCCCATGGTAATACCGATGCGTGGCAACGGTCGCCTCGGTCGATAGCCGGGGTGGGATGAGCTATTGGCGAACTGTGTCATTTGGGAAGACGACGCGCGCAGAGACCAATAACGAAGGATGAGTAAGGGATCAAACCGGTAAGCTCAACTTGCTTTATTCCGCCTCGGCCTCTTCGCGTTCGTCGGCCTTGTACATGTATTTGATGTTCCGTTTCAGGAGAAGAAGGTTGGGCGCCGACTGGCGATTAACCTTTAATGCGCCTCGATCATACCACTCGATCGTGCCTTCAATCTCTTCCCCATCAAGTAGGACGATGACCATGAGAGTATGCGCGTCGATCTGCTTCTTGTAATAGAAGATTTCGGCGTTGGTCTCGAGCGGGGGAGGTACCCGCTTGCGTACTTGAACCGCAGCTTGCTGGGCCGCACGCTGCGAGGCTTCCCTTCCGCCTTCGCCACCTGGGCCACGGTGGGGGCTGCCATTCGTCCGCTCCCTGGGCGGGGGCGTCTCACGGGCTTTTCCTTTAACCTCCGCGAGTGTGGTTCTAATAAGTTTACGATTCACCTGATTCTCCTTCAACGATCTAAAGACGGGGTTTGAATCGATCGCGCCAGGCACATTAGTGGAAGGGATGAGCTGACTCGGTCGACAATAAATACTCTCGCAGGCTGCGGCCACTCAAGGAGAGGGATTACTTACCTATAATGGAAAGTCCTGCAAGGAATGTCGCCATGCTACACAACCGTTAAGGAAAAAGCAAAGCAGAAAACTGGAAAAGTTTTGCACAAAAACGCTCAACAAATTAAAAGGAAGGCCACTTGCTGCCTTCCTTTACCAAAAATAGTTTTGCGTCTTAACTAGTCAGCTTTTTTCCGTATGAAAGTGGGAACATCCAGGTCATCTGCGCGAGCATGACTCATCATGGGCCGTGGTAAGTCATCCGCCGGTCGGGGAGTGTAGCGGGGAGCACTGTTCGGCAAAACCGCGGCGGCACCGGCCGAGGCAAGCGCCACCGATTCTCGATCAAACCCGGTAGCAATTACAGTGATCTTCATCTCATCGGTCATGTGATCGTCAATCACTGCACCAAAGATAATGTTGGCATCTTCATCGGCAGACTCACGAATGATCGACGACGCAGCATTAACTTCGTAGAGGGTCAGGTCCGGACCGCCGGTAATGTTAATCAGGACGCCTTTAGCACCCTGTATCGACGCTTCTTCCAACAGCGGTGACGAAATGGCTTGTTGGGTAGCTTCGATGGCCCGGTTTTCGCCGGTAGCCCGCCCCGCACCCATCAGCGCCATACCCATACCGGACATGATCGATTTCACATCTGCGAAATCAAGGTTGATTAGCCCGGGAACCGTAATCAGATCGCTGATTCCCTGTACAGCCTGGCGCAGAACATCATCAGCAATTCTGAACGAATCGGCGAGCGACGCTCCCTTATCTACAGTGTGCAGCAACCGTTCGTTGGGAATTGTGATAACTGTGTCAACGCATTCGCGCAGTTCCCGCAGGCCATGCTCCGCTTGTTGCATTCTGCGACGACCCTCGAAATGAAACGGCTTGGTTACTACTGCTACTGTAAGGCAATTCAGTTCCGTAGCTAGCGAGGCAATGATCGGAGCCCCGCCGGTTCCAGTACCACCACCGAGCCCTGTAGTAACAAACACCATGTCTGCGCCTTCCAATACCTCAATGATCTTGTCGGTATCTTCGAGCGCAGCCTCGCGTCCAACGCCAGGATCCGCCCCGGCCCCCAAACCCTTGGTGAGTCGGCTACCTAGTTGGATCTTGATTGGGGCTCGCGAGCGTTTAAGGGCTTGCAGGTCGGTATTGGCAACCAGGAACTCGATTCCTTCAATGCCAGCTTCAATCATTCGGTTAACGGCATTGCCGCCGCCACCGCCGATTCCGATAACTTTTATCCTCGCTCCAGTGATAGGGGGATCATCATCAATGAATATATTTATGCCTGTTGAGGGTTTACGAGGGTCCGGTGCCATAGTTGTTTCCTCTCTCCCAAAGCGGGAAGGCTTCCAAGGGCCTTTTCTTCTATATTGGGTAGCTCGCGCCATGGGCATCGATATGTTGCGGACAACATCTTGTGTGGCCGGGGCGGGAGCATACAACAACTTGTCAAAAAATACTACTGAAACGATTTCGAAATCTTGAAACGAAATGTGTCAGCTTGCCAGTTGAACCTCTGCGACTGATCCCGGCGCGCATCTCGGTTGCCTGTGCGCGGTACGCTACCAACGACAATCCTGCTGCCGCCGCCCAAGCGGGACTCTGAATATCCTCGACCAGACCGCCGAAACGATCTCTTTCGGGAAAACCCAAACGTACGGGGGCATCAAACACCTGTTCGGCGATTTCGGTCATGCCACTTAACAAAGCTCCACCACCGGTTAACACCACGCCACTGGAGAGCTGACGTTCCCAACCGGAGTCCTTGATCTCATCGGCAACGTGCATCAGAACCTCTTCGGCGCGTGGCTGGAGAATGTCGCAAAGAATTTGACGCGAAAGTTGACGCGGCGCCCGTCCACCGACGGAGGGAACATCAACTAACTCGCCCCGCTCCATCTCGCTGAGAGAAGTGCTGCAAGCGCAACCCACGGCGCGTTT
>DASSCG010000436.1:0-2777 GCA_035697925.1 Pyrinomonadaceae bacterium | reverse complement strand
TGAGGCAGCGGTGATGCGTTCAGCACATCGAGGCGCCACCAATGCTTATTTTCCCACGCAGCGTCGCGACAACGTTGGCTTTCGAGTGGGGAGAACTCACCGCTAGAGCCGCTTTTACAGAGCACTTTCTCATCAAGGTGAATTGCGGACGTCCGATGTTAGCCAATTGCTCTCATCAACAAAATTGATACCCTTGACAACAAATATAAGCCTAGTAAATTTGCTCCCGCTATCTCAAACCTAAACGTCCGGGGCAATTAAAATCATGAGAACTCACAAAACCTCGCTATGGGAGCAATCTCGGCAGATTGCGCTTCTGATCCTCCTCCTCCTAACCACCGCCACTGCCAATGTCTCGAACGCTCAGATGAGAACGGAGTATCGAGCATTCTGGGTAGATACTTTTAATACTAGCCTGAATAATCACAGCGATGTTTTGGCCGTGGTTAACAACGCCAAGGC
The DNA here is from genome assembly GCA_035697925.1 of Pyrinomonadaceae bacterium. Classification (GTDB taxonomy): domain Bacteria; phylum Acidobacteriota; class Blastocatellia; order Pyrinomonadales; family Pyrinomonadaceae; genus PSRF01. The sequence continues at coordinate 2,315 of DASSCG010000436.1, read as the reverse complement.
CGCTAAGGCGAACGCGATATTTGTGCAAGTGCGTCGTCGCGGTGACTCGTGGTATCTCAACTCGCTTGAACCACTGGGAGATAGGACTCCGATTCAAGCAGGGTTCGATCCGCTTCAGGACGTAATCAATGTGGCTCACGCTGAGGGCATTGAAGTCCACGCCTTTGTAATCATGAATGCCGTCTGGGGTCGCGCTCCGAATCTCTTTCCACCAGAGAACCCTAATCACGTTTTCAATCTGCATGGAGGTTTCAATGCTGCGACTAACACTATTGTTCCCGGCCCAAACAACTGGTTGACTCGGACTCTGCTGCCGGACGGAGCCGCCGGCATCACTTACCAGGGCCATCGGTTCGGCAGTGACTTCTGGGTTGATTTTGGTCATCCCGATGCTGCCAAGTACACAGTTGACGTACTCAATCACCTGGTCCAGAACTACAACATCGATGGGCTACACCTTGATCGTATTCGTTATCCTGAAATTGGTATTGCTGGACAGACACCCACGACAGGTACAAACGTCGGCTATAACCCCACCAGTATTGAGCGCTTCCAAAAGCACTTCAACATCCCGCCAGGTTCACCGCCACCGCTTCAGAATAATCCGCAGTGGAATCAGTGGAGGCGCGATCAGGTGTCAAACGTAGTACGCCGGGTCTACCTGAATGCGCTGGCAATAAGACCTCAACTAAAACTTTCTGCGGCTCTCATTGCCTTCGGAGGAATGGGATCAACCGAAGCATCGTGGAACTCTGCGGAGGCTTACTGGCGCGTTTACCAGGATTGGCGCTCGTGGACTGAGGAAGGCATTCTCGATATCGCCATGCCAATGGTCTACAAAGCAGAACACAACGCGACCATTCGCCCCCAGTACGATCAATGGGATGCATGGTTGAGAGGACATCTATACAACCGTGCCGGCGTGATGGGTCAGGGCGCTTTTAACAATGGCATTGAAGGCTCCCTCCTCCAAACTCGAAGAACACTTACGCCGGCAGGCGGCACTAACTTGAGCGGCATCATTTTCTTCTCGATGGCGACGAGTAACATTGCAGTAACCAACAATCCTTTCGCCATACCGCCGGGAACTACACCAGTGCGCCCATTCGCAGAGTTTGCTGCGGGGTTAACCACCGGCAAATCGGTTAATGGCGCGACATTCTATGAGCCGGCAGGAATGACGCCGATCTTTAACGAGACGGCTGTGATTCCGACTTTAAGCTGGAAGGTGACTCCAACACTCGGACATGTAAAAGGCGAAGCGAAGCAGGCAGACAACACGCCACTCGACACAGCAACAGTGACGATCGAAAACCTCGACACTCATGCGACGCGCACTACAACAACTGACGGTGGTGGTTTTTTTGGCGCGGTCGATCTTGCGCCAGGGCCATACCGCGCTCAGGTCGGATCGTTTTACTACTGCTTCAATGTGACTGCAGGACTGGTAGCGGAGGCCAATAAAGACATACTTGCCCCAGAAACGACCGCACTTCTCACACCGGCCGCGCCTGATGGACAAAACGGTTGGTACAAAACCAAACCCACAGTGAGCTTAAACGCCTTGGACAACTGTTCTGGAGTTGCGACTACAGAGTTCTCAACCGACGGTGGTGCAACATGGCAGCCTTACAGCGGAAGCTTTGTGATTCAGGACGAAGGTACTATTACAATCCACTATCGTTCGTCAGACCAGGCCGGTAACGCTGAAGTGGCCAAGAGCATTACCATCAAAGTCGACACTACCGCGCCGGTTATCGCACTGGCTGCAAATCCTTCAGAAATCTGGCCCGTCACCGGTGGTACCGTCAACGTCACCATCACCGGAACAGGATCGGATTCGGTTTCAGGTTTGGCCAGTGTCAGTTACGTGGTGACTGACGAGTACGGAATGTCGGTGACCATACCGGGCAGAACGCTTTCCGGAAACAATGGTGCGTGGAGTGAATCCGTGGGATTGGAAGCACGCCGAGACGGAGCCGATGTTGATGGGCGACTCTACACGGTCATCGCTACTCTTACGGATGTGGCAGGCAACACAGCGAGTGCGTCTACAACCATCGTAGTTCCGCACGATCAGAGAAGACCTTAGACCTACACTAAACTAGATAGCAGCGTTCACGGGTTAGGCGAAGTTAGCTATGGGCCTCGCCCGTCAGCGCACTTGAGGCGGCTCCTCACGGGATCATTCTGTTGCCTGCCGAAGAGGCCCATCGGCGAAAAAGGACCTAGTCATTGGTCAAAAGCCTCTTTAGGATTTGCGCAAACGAGTGAACATAGAAACGATACAGAATCGCCTCACAGTAGTTTCAAAG
>DASSCG010000435.1:0-3964 GCA_035697925.1 Pyrinomonadaceae bacterium | reverse complement strand
GACGCCACGCGGTGCGATCGGCCCTACCGAAAAGGGATGAAGCGGGAAGATTCTCTGGCATTGCTGGAAAGTATGGCTGGTAATGCTTTCGACCCGCGCGTCGTTCGGAAGTTCGTAGAGCACGTTCTGGAGTTTGATGCGCTGATCGATGCCGAGGACATTCGCGAACAGGTTCACGAGGCGCCCGACGTCGACTACGTTACCAGCACCAAACCCGATGCCGGCCTGGCGTCAGACGTGATGGGAAGTCCTCACGATGCGTCCGGGTTCAGATCAATTACTCAGGCACAGCTTGAGGTTTTCGCGCTTCACGAGATTGCACAAACTATAGGCTCTTCGTTGAGTATTAACGATACTGTTACTCTTGTGACTAACAAGTTAAGAGCTATCGTGCCATTCGACACGTGCGTGATCTTTGTCGTGGATGAGAAGTCAGGCAAAGCCGTAGCTGCTCACGCAGATGGCCAACACGCTGACCTATTTTCGCGTCGCCGGGTGAACATTGGCGAGGGCATAACCGGATGGGTTATTGCGAATGGGCGATCAATGTGCAACGCCTCTCCTGAACTCGATTTGGTGGGAATGTCGGAGGATGTTACTAGGCAGTACAAGGGCGTGCTGGTTTCTCCGCTGCTCCGCGAAGACGGGGCATTTGGCGCGATAACGCTGCTTTCCAAGAAGATAACGTCATATAGCACTGAGCATGTCAGGCTTCTGGAATCAGTTTGTCAGCACGCCTCGAGTGCCCTTAATAATGCCCTGACGTTTGAAAAGACCAAGGCGAGCGCGCTTGTCGATCCGCTCACAGACTTGCCTAACGCTCGTGCTTTTTATTTGATGCTCGAGCAACGCATAGCCGAATGTCAGCGGATGAATCGCGAAGAGCTTGCGCTCATTTGCATGGACATCGACAATTTCAAACGCATCAATGATGAATATGGCCACGCGATTGGGGATCGCGTTCTCGCCAGCGTTGCTGGTGTGGTCCGACGGGAACTTAGGCAAATGGACATTCTCACCAGGTACGCAGGCGACGAGTTTGTAGCTATCATGCCAATGGCATCAACACAAATGGCGGCTTCGGTCGGGGAACGAATACGTAGTGCGATTGAGTGTCAGAAATTTGCCGTACGGACGGGCAAGACAGTCGCGATAAAAGTGAGCCTGGGAGTGGGATGTTTTCCTGTAGACGGTGAAACGACCGAAGAACTGCTCACGGCTGCAGCACGCAAGATGCAGCGGGATAAACACAACCGAAAGACGCTGCTTACCCTCGCCGAAGCGCCAGCCAGTTCCATTGAGGTCCTGCGGTAACCTCGCTTAATGCTTGCTCGAGAGGCACGCTCCAAAAGGGGCGTGCTTTTTTATGCTCTTTGGAGGTAAATGTCCTAATCAATAGTCGTGCAGCACGGCTTTGCCGCATGACTATTGAGGCAAAGCTCAAATTAGGACACGTCTCAGAAGCCAATTTTGGACGTGTTTATGAATGTCGCGTATAATCACCCACCTAAAATCGCAACAGCAGAGTATTCTTCCGGCCGCCAGCGCGGCCGCGGAAAGTCAGGAATCAAACGTTGCCCACACCTAGCAAAATGAGTAAACAGACTGCATCATCCGAAATCAGCACAGCCCCCGCTGAGAAAAGCTCGACCGGTGTAATCGATCAGGCCCCACCAAAACAGACTGCTCAACAACTTGAGGCCGTTAAGGACCAGCAGAAGCATCGCGTTCAGGATGTTGATAATAAAACTCTGATCGAGCTCTACCGCCAAATGCTTTTAGTCCGGCGCTTCGAAGAGAAGGCTGCGGAAGCCTATAGCATGGGAAAGATTGGGGGCTTCTGTCATCTTTACATTGGGCAGGAGGCAGTGGCCATCGGAGCCATTTCGGCGATTCGAACTGATGATTACGTTCTTACCAGCTACAGGGAACATGGTCATGCGATTGCCAAAGGGATGTCTCCCGATGCCGTGATGGCCGAATTGTTTGGCAAGGCTGGCGGCTGTTCGAAGGGAAAAGGCGGTTCGATGCACATGTTCGACCGCAACGTAAATTTTCTGGGTGGTCATGCAATAGTCGGCGGCCAAATTCCCCTGGCAACGGGCGTAGCCTTCGCATCGAAGTACAAGGGCACGGATCAAGTGACCCTTTGTTTTTTCGGAGAGGCGGCAGTCAACCAGGGCGCTTTTCACGAATCGCTGAACATGGCCCAGCTCTGGAAGCTACCCTGTATCTATATCTGCGAAAACAACCAGTACGGCATGGGCACATCTCTGGATCGCGCCATGTCATTTCAAAATATCTCTGAGAAGGCGTGTGCTTACGAAATAGCTTCAGAGTTCGTAGATGGTATGGACGTACTGGCAGTTAGAGAAGCGACTGCACGTGCCGTCGAACGGGCTCGCAAGGACTATTTGCCAACCCTTCTAGAAGTTCGCACTTATCGCTTCATGGGCCATTCGATGTCCGATCCGGGAAACTATCGCACTCGGGCCGAAATTGAGAAGTATCAAGAACGCGACCCAGTGAAGATCTTCCTTTCAACTCTAAAGGAAAAAGGAATTATCGATGATGCGGCGGTGGCGGACATGGAGAAAAGTATTCGCGAAGAAGTCGAGCATTCCCTTCGCTTCGCTGAGGAAAGTCCCCAACCGGCGCCCGACGAGTTATACACAGATGTCTACGCAAACCCGATAGTGCCGGGTAAGCAGGTATAGGTACCCACGTTCCCTTCCGGATAACAGAGGAAACATTAAATGGCTGTGATTACAATGCGCGAGGCTCTTAACCAGGCATTGCGGGAAGAAATGGCTCGTGATCAGGACGTATTCCTGATGGGTGAGGAAGTCGCCGAATACCAGGGAGCTTACAAAGTCACTAAAGGACTGCTCGAAGAGCTTGGACCGAAGCGCGTTATTGACACTCCGATTACCGAACTTGGCTTTGCGGGCTTGGGCGTGGGTGCAGCAATGGTCGGATTGCGGCCAATCATCGAATTCATGACGTTCAATTTTTCGATTCTGGCGACCGATCAGATCATCAACTCGGCGGCTAAGATGCTCTACATGTCCGGAGGCCAGTTCAAGATTCCTATCGTCTTCAGAGGACCGGGCGGTTCCGCGTTTCAAGTCTCATCACAACACTCACAGGCTTTGGAATCATGGTTTGCATTCTTTCCCGGCCTTAAGGTGGTCATGCCGTCCACACCCGCAGATGCAAAGGGACTGCTCAAGTCTTCGATTCGAGATGACGACCCCGTGATCTTCAGTGAGCAAGAGCGGATGTATGGAAATAAAGGCGAGGTTCCGGAGGATCCGGAATTTACCATTCCGCTCGGGGTAGCCGAGGTCAAACGTGAAGGCACTGACGCAACCATTGTGGCCAGGTCGTTAATGGTACCGGTCGCGTTGAAAGCCGCCGCGGAGTTGGAGAAGCAAGGCATCTCTTGCGAAGTCGTGGATCCTCGAACGATCAGACCCCTTGATATCGATACGATCGTAGAATCTGTGAAGAAAACTAATCGGGTAGTTGTAACCGAAGAGTCTCATCCGTTTTGTGGGGTCAGCGCTGAGATCAGCACACAGATCACTGAACGAGCCTTCGACTACCTGGATGCTCCAGTAAAGCGGGTTTCCGGCGTAGATGTCCCCATGCCCTACGCTAAGAACCTTGAAGAGCTTGCAATACCAAATGTTGAGCAATTAGTGGCCGCTGTCCGAGAAGTTTCCTACATGTAAGCAGCTGAGCAAGGTCTGATTACTATCCTCGAAGCACAAGTGAAGAAGGACAAATCTTAATGGCGACTCAGGTGATCATGCCAAAACTTTCCCCGACTATGGAGGAGGGGCAGCTTTCTCGTTGGCTCAAAAAAGAAGGCGACAAGGTTTCTATGGGCGAGCCTCTTGCTGAGATCGACACCGACAAAGCAACAATGGAAATGCAGGCACTTACAAATGGAGTGCTG
>DASSCG010000434.1:0-3603 GCA_035697925.1 Pyrinomonadaceae bacterium | reverse complement strand
CCTTTGCCACCAAGGAGGGGTTGGTCGTGACTCCATCAACTAAGCCGAGGGAGGCGCCTTCACGAATCTCGCTCAAGTTTGCCGTGTCGAGAAAAAACTTCATCTCAAGTTCCTCATCGTTTTCTAAAACGCCGTCCGTTCTCCTTGTGCGCTTGTCCCCGACCTCTCCTCGCCTCTTACGACGACAGCTCTGAAGAAGCCGGGGACACCCCCCGCGTACTAAACAGCTCGCTTCAATTCATCAATAAACTTCTGTGCCTCGCGCCGAACGTGATCGGCCAAACGCGGATCGATGATGCTCTTAATACGAGCCGCCTCAATGCCCCTGGCTGCTTTGGTCTTGAAATCGAGGATCGTCTCAGCGGCGCTCAGAACTGCGCTCGTTTCCGGATTCTCAATCAGTGAATTGACTACTGCACCGGGCTCATGAAATGCCGCTGCGGCGACGCCTCCAAGACCTCCCTGGTGTAGATCCTGAAAGACCTGACTGGCACTCATGGCCTTTTCAATTAGTTCATATTCATCCGGATCAAGCAGATGAGCGATAAAGCGCGAGTGCTCGTCCATTATGTTCGTCCAGAACGAAGTCACCTCTGGCCGATCAAACTCCGATTCTCCGCCCGCCAACGTTTCGAGACGCCGCGTCCAACGTTCGGCTTCATGCTGTGTATGATCGAAGAAGAGAGGCCATACAAGGCTCCGCAGTTGACCGCTGCGCTGTGCGTCGCCGAGCCTGGCTTTGTATTCAGTGAACGGCTTGATCTGCTCCACCACGTTGTTCGCAAACCGCTTCAGCTCGCTACGCTCCGGTGGTGCGGTACTGTCAATCTGCTGATGGAGGATTGTGAAGTTCTCGGAGAAGGCTAGCGCTTCATCTCTCTCTTTCGCCGCGATCTCCGGAGGCATCAGTAAAGCAAAGAAGAAAGCGTGTTCGGCCATGATGTCGGTTGCGAAACGAGCATCGGCCCAAGCATGAAATGCCGGATCGTTGTTGTCGGCGGCCGGGACGATAACCGGCTTCTCGTATTGACCCTCGAGTTCTGTTCCACCGCCGCGTGTATAGGTAACCAACCCCGTCTGGTTTCTTGTTCTAACTGCTGCGTGTGACATTTTCTATCTCCTTCATGTTGACTAGTTTCACAAGTCTTGACCGACCATTTATGGTCTGTAGTTCTCCGAGACGTATTTCAATGGCTAATCGAGTACCTAACCGTAACGATATTAGTTCGCGGTAGCGACCGTGTTATCACGTGCGGTCACGAGTGTTTCCACCTGAGTCGCCACTGTGAGTGACACTAGTTCCAGCAAATAAGATCGCCGAACAACAATCTGTTACAGTTCGCTTGATTGTTCAGCTGCAGCAAACAATGACTTCGCTGCTAATTGACGAGGAGCGGCGGCCATTCTCTTAGTTGGCGCAAAGTTCAGCGGTCAAATTCCTGGCGTGTGCATGCAGAAGTTTGTAGGGCTTGCGGAAACACTTCTATCCGAACTCTTTAGAGTGGGAGTCCGAGCGCACTGCGACCGTGAAGGTGCTCGGCGTTGCGGTTCGAAGTCATTGGAAGCAAAAACGAAAAAGAGTAAGGAAGCTCGGATCAAGTGGAGGGTAGCAACCCGCGAAGCGGGTGGAAGCATAAAGCCTGAGGCGTGAGCCCCAGGTAGAAATTATGCGTTCTCGAGCCCGCGATAGCGGGCGAAAGCGTATTGCTTAGACACCGCGCGAAGGTCGAAGCACCTGTCGCCCGTTTCACGGGCTCGCAAACCTTGAGCCCCTTCTTTTCCTGGGGCTTACGCCCCAGGCTTCATGCTATCACCCGCTTCGCAGGCTACTTAATCAGACTTTATAAAGGTTGTTCGGAGGGCTCGAACTCGTCTAATTTCTTTAAGCACTACCTCGCAAAAGAAACTGCCGCTGGTCGACCTGGTTCCTAAGCTGTAGCCCAGTTTTACCAACCATGAATTGAATAGCCGGTCCAATTGTCAGAGCGGAGATCACAGTTCCGATGCCTACGGCTCCACCTAAAATCCAACCAACAATAAGTACTAAGACTTCCAGGGCCGTGCGAGTGCGGCCAACACTCCAACCTGTCTTTCTACTCAGGCCCAACATGAGGCCGTCGCGTGGACCGGCTCCGAGTTTACTTCCAAGATATAAAGCGCTACCGAAGCTCGCCAGCACTATTCCCGTTATCAACCAAGCACTTCGTAGGAAAGCGCTGGTTGCACTTTCGACCAAAGCCATACCGATGTTTGTAAATGCCCCGATCAATAGAATGTTTGGTATTAAGGCAACTCCCGGCTTTTCACGCATCGGGATCCAAAGCAACAGCACAATCACCCCCACAACAATGGAAACTGTGCCGAGCTGTATTCCGGTTAATCCAGCTAAACTATCGCTCAGAACGTCCCACGGACCGAGTCCGAGATTGGCGTTTTTCATAAAAGCGATGCTGAAACCAATAAAGGCCAATCCGGTGAGCCACTTTGCCCAGCGGCTAAGTAAAGTTGTGAACGATGACTTATTTAATCTCATAACCAGTAGAAGACAGAGTTGATCTTAATAGACAAGCTTAAATGACTGTGTAATTAGGAAATAGAGTGAAAACACGTATTCTGGCCACGTGATATCACCCATGCGGATGAAGTAAACGCTGCGCGTTCAAGATAGGTACTTAATGAACAGCACTTCGTTGTGCTGTTCGTTGTAAACCAGGTCGTCGACAAGCTGACTGGCGATCAGAATGCCAAAGCCTCCCCCGCGCAGGCCCTTCTCTTCACGAACGAAGGAGTGGCGGACAGGATCGTCCTTCGGGTTATTGATTGCTGCGTGTTCCAAGCTGGAAGGGTCGAAACCACGGCCCGGGTCTTTTATTCGACAAAGGAATGAGTGCTTGAGACGTACGAGCCGGACCTCAACCAGCGCCGCCGGATCGAGTTGGCCGCCGTATTCGACAGCATTGCAAAGCATTTCCCGAAAGGCGCCACTAATCGCTTCACTGACCTCCGGCGAGATTCCCTTCTCGAGTTGCGTTAGTAATTCCTGAAGTGGAGAAATAACCGCCAAGTCGCTCGGCACACGCAGTTCAACCCATTCCGGAAGCACCGAGACAACTTCGATCCCAGCTGACAAGCAAGCCATAAGTGCGTTGGTCAGACCAGAATCTGGTTCGGCGCCACTGGATCGTTTGGCAAGGAAATCGCCGAAGGCGATTTCCTGGAGACTGTTTGGTTGTTCTGCTGTAGCAATCATGACCTTCCCTCCGACAATTGCCGGCAGCGGCGTGCCACTCCCCTCAGTTAAGCTTGATGGCGTGGTCATAGACGTGGGCGCCAGCCTCCTTCGTGTCTGCCAATAATGAAGAACTGAAATTAACTTAATGGAGGGTCTGGATGGTTCATAGCGTGAAAACACTTGTTGTGCACACGTGTTCTCACGGTCATCCTTCAGTCTTGTATGTGTTCTAATCTTCAGACGGAATGCGATAAATCAAGCTTTATTGATCATCAGGATTACCGTGAGAACACGTGTACTCAACAAGTGTTTTCACGCTATGAACCATCCAAACCTTCCATTAAGTTAATTTCAGTTCTTCAGTATTTGGA
>DASSCG010000433.1:0-3678 GCA_035697925.1 Pyrinomonadaceae bacterium | reverse complement strand
ATACGCGCCGGCTTCTCGATGGCCTATGACTACATCTTCGACAACCTTTATATCCTTTCGCTGCCGCCACAAGCGCAACAGACGATCGACGCCACGGTAGGCGGCGGGGATCCCGATTCTCCATTTCTTTACACGCCGTTCTTCCTAGCGAACGGAGGCATTCCCAACGTTCTGCTTCCGACGGGTAACAGTGCTGCGGACGCGCGCGCTGCGACCACTGCGTTCATCGCCGATCAGGAAGTGCCCTATTCACTTACCTGGACTGGCAGCTTCCAGCGTCAGTTCGGATCGAACTGGGTATTTGAGGCTCGCTACCTTGGCACGCGCGGTATCCACCTGCTCACGCAAAGCCGTGTTAACCGACAAGCGCGAGTTTCGCCGGAAGATGGCCGTAGCGGATTACCGACGTTCCTGACAGCACCGAGTCAAGCACAACTTGATGCGCTGCCATTGACGCTGGCCCAGGTCAACGCGCGGTCGAACTTCCTGCCGAATTGGACAGCTGCAGGGTTCACCAACCCCGCCAGCGTTATCGGCTTCCTATCAAACGGAAACTCAACCTACCACGGCGCCTCGGCTCAAGTGACTCGACGGTTCTCTGAAGGATTCCAGTTGACTTCCGCGTACACGTGGAGCCATCTGATAGACGACACGACTGCCGAGGTCTTCTCGACCGTGCTTAGTCCGCGACGCGTGGAGGACTTTCAGAACCTGCGGCGTGATCGCGCCGACTCGGCTCTGGATCGACGCCACCGCTTCGTAACGTCCTTCATATATGAGCTTCCGTGGTTCAGGAATCACAGCAATGACTTCGTACGTCATGTGCTCGGAGGATTCAACTTCTCAGGCACGTACACCCTGGAGTCGGGCCAGAAAGCGACCGTTCTTTCCGGCATCGACTCAAACGGAAATGGCGATGCTGCTGCCGACCGCGCGATCCGCAACCCGAATGGCGTTCGTGGAACGGGCAGTGCCGTTACAGCTCTCACCAACACTGCTGGGGCGATTGTTGGTTACTTGGCCGACAACCCGAACGCGGAATACATTCAAGCAGGCGCGGGCGCGGCATCCAACTCGGCCCGCAACACTCTTCAACTTCCAGGGATCAACAACTTTGACTTTTCGATATCCAAAGGCTTCAACTGGGGAGAATCGCGCAAGATTCAACTCCGCGCCGATTTCTTCAACGCCTTCAACCACCCGCAGTACATTCCGGGTTCGCCCAATGATGTACAGCCGGTTGCCACAACCGCAGTTGGTCAAGTGAATACAGTCCTTCGCGCAAACCTTGGGACTACGTTTAACCAGCCGGATCGTGTTTTCAGCAGCAACCCGCGAGTGATTCAGGTGGGTCTGAAGTTTACCTTCTAACTTTCATTCGTTTCGTGCCTGCCACGAAACTTCACAGGTGGCGGAGATTATTCCGCCACCTTTTTTTCTTTAACTGAAAAGAGTTTCTCTCAAGAGAAACCGGTATCGCTTCTGCGGTTTCTTATCGATGCCCATTTCAGCTTTCATTCGGAGAACAATTTGTTTTAGAATTCGCGTAGCTAAACAAGCAGTCCCTTCCTTGAGCCCAAAATAAAAGACGTTGGGGGTGATTATGTTTTTAAGACCCTTCCAGGAAACAACGCTCTACGGAAAGCCCGTAAGCTTCGCGCTCTTGATCCAATTGATTATCGTGCTTTCGGCTTGCGTAGGTGTAGCTCACGCCCAGCGTCCAACATCACCGAGAGACATCGTGCGTGCCATTGGTCAAAAGGAAATGGACCGACTCCTTTTCCTTAAGCCTATTCTTGCGCCCAAGGATGATCCGGCAAGACGCGCACTCGTAAAGCAGATCAGCGAAGACTTTAAAGAGCTTCAAGGATTGAATAACAAAATGATGGCGGAAGCATGGTCTCGACCGGAACTTGATTACCGCTACATCTCGGACATGGTTTCTCAAATACGAGGCAAGGCGGCACGCTTGAAATCTAATCTGGCGCTCCCTCAGGTCGAGGATGAAAAGCTGAAAGAGGCAGTCGACAGCTATGCAGACGCAGAGAAGTTTAGAGTAGCTATGCTTCGGCTCGATCGCCACGTCATGAGGTTTGCGACCAACCCTCTATTTCAGAAACCGGAGGTGATGGAGCTTGATCTCGCCGCCCAAGCTAGCCATGATTTGTCAGTAGTTGTTGAGGTCAGCGCGAAGCTTAAGAAAAGCGCTGCCAAGCTAAGCAGGGCCGGGAAGCCATCGCAGTAGCGGGTTCGCGTTGGTTCTCGCAATACCGCAGGGTAATCAAGCAGCAAAGCTTTCCTTCAAGACTCCTCTCGTCAAAATCCCCGAAGCTTTCTTCACTCTCCATATTCTTCCCTCTATATCTATATATACAGGTGAAATATAGAGGCGAAATTCCCGTCGAATAACGGCCTAAAGCTCTGATTTTCGCCTGCTTCATTGGTTCCGATTTATGGATTGTTCCCATTTTTTTGGATTTATCCGCGCTTCGACGCCGCTTCTAACCTCCTCTAATCTATTGAGTTCACAGCCCAATCTCGGGCCCATGCCTAGGGGGCATGGGAATTGCGAAAGCCGGGGTGACGATTTTTCGTTGAAATTTTGGAATTTTCCAATTTCCGCCCCTTAAGGCCGCTGGGTAAAGGGGCAAAAAGCAAAACCCAATTTAGGAGATAAGAGAATGAGAAAGATGAAGCTGTTGGTTTTTGTCGCGGCTCTCGTTGTCAGTCTTGCCGGAATATCCTTCGGACAAGAAATGACAGGTAGTATCGAGGGCACGACAAAAGACGCTCAGGGGAATCTCGTTCCGGGTGTCACCGTCACAATTCAAGGTATAAGCTTAGGCTTTACCAGGACTGCGACAACTGACGACACCGGACGCTTTACCGTTACACAGGTTCCTCCTGGCAGATACAAATTAACGTCCAGTGCTACGGCAGGATTCGCCGAATCGGTAATCCCAGAAATCCAGGTTAATCTTGGCGCTGCTACTGCCGCAAACTTCGTGTTACAGGCTGCCGGAACATCGGCGAGCGTAGACATCGCCGCATCAGATGTTGCGGCCATCGATTTAACAGGCAACAAGATTCAAACAAACATTACCCAGCGAACAGCGGACTTACTGCCCAAGGGCGTTAACTTCACGAGTTTGCTGAACACCGCTCCTGCGGTTCGTGCAGAACCACTTTCCGGCGGATTCCAAATTGACGGAGCTTCGGGTTCGGAGAACACCTTTATTATTGATGGTCAGGAAGTCACTAACTTCCGCACCGGTGTCTTGAACCTGAACAACAACATTCCATTCCAGTTCGTCCAGGAAGTTCAGGTTAAGTCCTCTGGATTTGAGGCTGAATTCGGCGGAGCCACTGGTGGCGTTATTAACGTTGTGACGCGCGGCGGCAGCAACGAATGGCGTGGTGAGGGCGGCTTGGAGTTTCGTCCTTCAGAACTTCAGGGCGATCCGAGACCGTTCCTGCGTCTCACGAACGTGGCGGCCATTCCCGCTCTCGGTCAGACAGCGCTCAGCACTCAGGAGCTGATCCCTGTCAAAAAAGACGGTGGCACGGATGTTTTCCCGCACTTCTCTTTGGGCGGACCAATTATCAAGAATCGTGCATGGTTCTTTGGTAGCTACGCTCCTCAGATTCTCAAGACCTACAGAACCATTGAATACACCA
>DASSCG010000432.1:0-4081 GCA_035697925.1 Pyrinomonadaceae bacterium | reverse complement strand
TATTTCGGTGGCTGAGTTTTCGCCATGTGTCGTCCCCCCGCCTGATCACTTTATATGAAACCCACCGGTATAAGTATTCTCGGTTCCACAGGGTCAATTGGCTGTAACACTTTACGGGTTATCGAAGCACTCGGCAGTGCTCGATTTCGTGTGGTTGCTCTCGGTGCCGGACGGAACATAAGCACACTAGCCGATCAGATTGCCCGCCACCTGCCTGAACTGGTCTCCGTCGAATCGGAAGCTGCCGCTCACGACTTACGGGCGCGGCTGTTCGAAAGAAATGTGGATTTGCCGCGAATCGTGGTGGGTGAAGCAGGTTTGGTAGAAGTTGCTACACACCCTCACGCGCACACGGTGGTATCAGCGACAGTGGGCGCAGTGGGTTTTGTGCCGACCCTCAGGGCTCTCGAAAACGGTAAACGTGTGGCGCTGGCCAACAAAGAAACGTTGGTTATGGCGGGCGAGTTGATGACTCGCGCTGCGCGCGCCTCAGGTGCTGAACTTTTGCCGGTCGATTCAGAACACAACGCCTTGCATCAATGCTTGCGCGGAGAAAAACGTGATGAGGTCCGGCGTATTGTCTTAACTGCTTCGGGTGGTCCCTTCCGCACCAAGGACAAGAGCCAGATGCAACAAGCAACTGTATCTGATGCGTTGCGACATCCCACCTGGAACATGGGAGACAAAATCACCATTGACTCGGCGACGCTAATGAATAAAGGACTCGAAGTAATCGAAGCGCATTGGCTCTTTGACTTCAACGCGGACCAGATCGGCATCGTTGTCCATCCGGAGTCGGTAGTGCATTCGATGATCGAGTTGATAGACGGCTCGGTAATCGCGCAGATGGGAGTCACCGACATGCGTCACGCAATTCAATATGCGCTGACATATCCGGAGCGACATTCGTGCGAACTACCTCCGCTCGATTTGACTGCGCTGGCGACACTCCATTTCGAAGCTCCTGATCCTGATCGTTTTCCCTGCATACGCCTGGCCTACAGAGCCCTTCGAGCTGGCGGCACTCTTCCGGCGGTCCTAAACGCAGCTAACGAAGAGGCCGTGAAAGCGTTCATTGATGAGCGTATTTGCCTGACCGATATACCTCGGGTAATCGAGTTGGTCATGGATCAACATACGACTCAACCTGCACTCGAACTTGAAACGGTTCTCCTTGCCGACCGCGAGTCGCGCCAAAGAGCCAACGTGGAGATAGAAAAGTTAGCCAAACCTGCAGATCTGCTGGCCGGACACACTGTTTGACGCATCCACCTTGCACACGTACACTCGTTGACGGCAACCCTACAAGGGGCTGTCGAGTCTAAACGCAGCCGTTCTGTGAAACCCCACTGAAAGAGAAGCTCATTCGAGAGAGTAGAAGTTAATGATCATCAATATTTTAGCCTTTATATTCATCCTAGGTTCGGCTGTAATTCTTCACGAATTTGGCCATTTTATAGTTGCTAAGCTGCTAAAAATCCGCGTTGAGACATTCTCCGTTGGATTTGGTCCACGCATCTTTGGTAGGAAGTGGGGCCAGACCGATTACCGTCTTTCTGCCATTCCGCTGGGCGGCTACGTAAAACTTGGCGGCGATGAATCAAACGCCCCGATCGAAGGTGCGGGCTCAACCGATATCCCTGAACATGAAATGTTCAATCTTCGTCCGCGTTGGCAAAGGATAATGGTGGCCCTCGCCGGGCCAGTGATGAACATCCTTACGGCGCTCGCGATCCCTTTTGCCGCGGCCCTGATGTATGGCGTGCCGGCAACACCAGCTCCCGTCGTAAGCGTGGTCGGTCGCGGAGGTGCGGCGGAAATCGCGGGGTTGAAACCGGGGGATCGAATTGTTTCTTTTAATGGAAATGAGAACCCTAAATGGAACACCATCCGTGGCGATGCGCTGTTGTCTCCCGGACAACCTTTACCGTTAGTTGTTGAGCGAGATGGCCAGAGAGTACCGCTCACGCTCAGTCCGACGGCTGTTACTGAAGACGGTGAGACTGCGGGATTTCTGGACTTTGTTCCTGATTACGGCGATGTGCCGGTGATCGTGCGGGAAATTGAACCGAATACACCGGCATCCGAAGCAGGGTTGCAGCCAGGAGATCAAATTTTGGCGGTGAACGGTCAATCAGTGAGAAGCGCTGAACAAGTAACCCAGTTCATCCGAGATCATAAAAGCCAGCCGATCACGCTCACTTTGAACCGAGGTGGCCAACAGCAAAGCATTACCGCTACCGCACGCAAGCTTCATGACGGTAGAGAGCGATTGGGTTTCCGGCCCGACGAGGAAATTCCTTTGCAGCGTGTCGGGTTGGGCTCTGCGGCAGGTTACGCGGTGAATAGTAACATCGAGATTCTACGTTTGACCGGCAAGGCACTGGGACAGGTAGTGACCGGACAGCGTTCTGCCAGAAACACCCTCTCAGGACCGATTGGCATTTACAACGCCGCAGCCGCGTCGGTAGAAAGGCTCGGATGGGCAGGGCTATTCGGCATGCTCGGGTTCCTCAGCCTCAACTTAGGAATCTTTAACTTGCTTCCTATTCCGGTACTCGATGGCGGCGCCATCTTCCTGCTATTACTGGAAGGCTTATTGGGCACGATTGGGCTTACGTTATCTATGACCGTGCGCGAACGCATTCAGCAAGTTGGCTTTGTGATGGTCATCCTGTTGATGGTTTTCGTCATTTCAAATGACGTGGTGAAGTTATTTTCGCGCGGGAGCGACAGCAAACCGGCGGTTACCGAGCCGGCGAAATAAGCAGAAGTTAAAAAGCCAGATATGCGAAAGTCTCGACCAGTAAAAGTTAAAGATATACAGATTGGTGGCGGTGCCCCAGTTGTGGTTCAGTCCATGACTAAAACCGACACCAGCGACGTGGGTGCTACAGTCGCTCAAATAGAAGAAATGATGCGCGCTGGATGCGAGATCGTTCGTCTGGCTGTGCCTGATAACGATGCCGCCGTAGCGCTGAAAGAGATCCGCAAACGTGTCCCCGAAGTCCCGATCGTCGCGGACATTCACTTCCACTACAAATTGGCCCTGATGGCCCTGGATGCGGGAATCGATAAACTTCGACTAAATCCTGGAAACATCGGGAAGCATGAGCGGATTGTTGAAGTCGTGCGTGCAGCTCAAGCGCAGAAGGTTCCCATTCGAATAGGAGTGAATGGCGGTTCGCTGGAAAAGGATTTGCTCAAGAAATATGGGACTGCAACTCCGGAAGCGATGGTTGAATCCGCAATGCGGCATATTCAGATACTTGAAGACCTCGGATTCACAGACACGATAATTTCGCTTAAGGCGTCAGACGTACATCGCACCGTCGCGGCCTACCGGTTGCTGGCACAGAAAGTGGATTATCCGTTTCATCTGGGCGTTACTGAGGCGGGCACTGCTTTCACTGGCACGGTCAAATCTGCAATCGGACTGGGGATTCTGTTGCACGAAGGGATCGGCGACACCATTCGAGTGTCGCTCGCAGCCGAGCCACAAGAGGAAGTTCGGGTGGCTTGGGAAATTCTCAAGTCCCTCGAGTTGCGATCGCGTGGGGTTACGGTCGTAGCCTGTCCCACTTGCGGCAGGCTCGACGTTGATAACTTCGTGGAAATCGTAACCGAGATCGAACGCCGACTCGCACACGTTGAAGAACCGCTGCACCTTTCCATTATGGGTTGCGCGGTGAATGGACCGGGCGAAGCTCACGACTCTCAACTAGGAGTAACGTTCGGTCGTGGCGTGGGTATGATTTTTAAAAACGGTGTGCCGATGCGTAAGGTTGCGGGTGAAGACATTGTCGAAGCCTTCGTTATGGAAACAGAAAAACTCCTCGCTGAAGGCGCGGCGACCAAGAATGAATCCGAACCCGAACTGGTTGCAACCAAATAAACTGGACCGTCAACTCCAAAAGGCCGCCTGGTAGATTACGGGTGGCCTTTTTTCTTTATTCGGACAGTGCGCTGAAAGCGTTGGCTAATTTACAGCCCAGGGTTGCAGCAACCCTGGGAACACGATTTCAGAGCATGATAGTCGCGAACTCTGAAGGAGTTCGAGGACCCGCTTCGCAGCCATTTT
>DASSCG010000431.1:0-7125 GCA_035697925.1 Pyrinomonadaceae bacterium | reverse complement strand
CTGAATCTCCGGGGTGCCCTTGTCTACTGGGCGCCTCGTTTCATTTCCTTATGAGAGTGGTGAAGACCGTGTCCCCTCTAAACTGTGCTTAATTTATGAGTTGGTTTTTGCCGATTACTATCTCGCTTGTTTGCCTGGTCTTGATAATGATCCTGGCGGGCCTGTCGAGACACAAAAAATCTGCAACCAGTGAGATACGGTTAATTGGTTCGCGTGCGCGAGTAGATTCGACTTTAGCTCCGGAAGGTACCGTATTGGTTGACGGTGAACTTTGGTGCGCGCGCTCAGTTGACGGCACAAACATTGAGCCGCAAACGATCGTGAAAGTCGTAGGATTGAGTGAGCACCTTCTGCTCGTTCAACGTTGAGTCAAACAGGACCTACCTCCTGCGCTTTTGAGCTTCGTGCAATCAGGTTCGATTCTTCCTTAATCGTCACCTGCCCTTAACAACCAATCATCTCCTCTTTCCAAAAAAATCTTTTTCATGGCACAGCAGGTGCTCTAAGAAACGTCGGCAAGTACGTGAGACCAAAGTAAAGTCACAACGTGCCCCCGCCGCCATCTTCCCACTGAGCGCCGCCAGCCGCTGCGCCAGCCACTCGCCGAGCAACCCTTCAGTTACCCAGCCGAAACGAACCCAGTCAGAGATGACTGGGTTTCCTGCATTTGGGCTACTAGTAATTTTCTGCGTTGTGAAGGACGAAGGTTATTCGCTGCAACTCTTAGCGGACCACGCTGGCACGCCCCTAAAATCGCAAGGCCTTAAAGCTCAGTCGTGTCCCTTCCGGTGGGTGATTTCTGGCACGGGAGGTGCTCTAAAAGAACGCGGCAAGCACGGGAAACCAAAGTAAAGTTACAACGTGCCCCCGCCGCCAACTCCCACTGAGCGCCGCCTGCCGCTGCGCCAGCCACCCCCCGAGCAACCCTTCAGCTAAGCCCCCCGAAATGTGAACCCAGTCAGAAATGGCTGGGTTCTCCCGCTTTTAAAAACTGGCGGATGGCTAATTTCTCAGGTTTGTCTAAACGCCCGCTTTTCCGAACTTAAGGTTAACCTGCCATATCACGATGGGCAGCGAGCGACGAAATTTGTCACTTGCACGGTGACGTTTTCTGTCGTTTTCGCGCTCTAACTAGCCCTTTTGGGACGGCATCAACACGGCAACGCAGGCTTCAAAAAATATTTTTTACAAGAGTTTCGTGAGGCCAATTTGAACGGAAGGTCCCTGTTTTCGGTCAGACCCCCAAGTCGGTAACTGTGTGAGTTGCGGGAGGGCGTTTTCCTTCACCTTTGGTAAACTCGCGTCGATGCACGACGCCGTGGCTACAGATTCCCGCGCGAAGAAAAGACTCGGGAACGAAAATGTTGTCGACTCCTCTCAAGCGGACTCCTGGTTAAGAGCTTCAGCGGTAACAGATGCATTCTTAGCTCTCGCCTCTTCGATTCTTCTTATCCTGTCATTCCCGAATTTTGATTATTGGCCGCTGGCTTGGTTGGGCCTGGTTCCCATCCTGGTGGTCATTGCACGTAGGCCTGCTTCTAAACGGTCATTCTTCCTAGGCTGGTTAACTGGCGCGGTGTTCTTCTATGGCTCCTGTTATTGGCTTACTTATTCAATGATTCACTACGGCGGAATTCCCGCGTGGGCCGCATATCTCTTGCTGGCTCCAGTGCCGATTTTCGTCGGACTGTTTCCGGCCCTCTTCGCGCTGAGTGTTGCCCGAGCGGTTCGGGTTTGGGGAACGAGAGCCTTATTCATTGCTCCATTCGGGTGGACTGCGGTTGAGTGGGCCCGACTTGGTTTGGCTGGTCAGCTTTGGAACGCCCTCGGTTACACGCAGGCGTTTCAACCGACGCTAATTCAACCAGCGCAGTGGGGTGGTGTCTACGCAGTAAGTTTCCTGATTGTTTGCTGTAACGCGGCAATAGCATTCTTGATACTTGAACGCAACCGAAGATCAGCTTTGGTTACAGCTGCCGTCTTAATGAGTATTGTCCTCTTAATACTTGTCTCTCAAAGTTCACCGCCGGTTTCACAGTCGTCATTGTCAGCCCAGGTCGTAGCTCTGCAGCCTAACGTTCCGATGGACCTAGTTAAATCGAATGAGGAAATGCAGAGTCTGCTTGAACGCCATGTGGCCATGAGCGAGGCGGCTTTGAAAAAGCTTCCGAGCGATGGGTCAGCACGACTTCTGATTTGGCCTGAGTCTCCGATGAACTTCACCTATGGCAATGATTCGCAGTTACGAGAATTTCTGACTCACTTCGCGACTGCGAACCAGACCACTGTGCTTTTCAATTCACAAGAAGCCGCTCCCAATGACGGCATTTACAACTCAGCGCTCTTGGTTAATGAGCAAGGCCGTCTGATCGCTCAGTATGATAAGATTCGCCTGATGCCGTTTGGCGAGTATGTGCCGCTGCCGCGCTGGATGCCTGGAGCGAATCTGGTGGGAACCATCGTTGGCGATTTTACCCCCGGCGCGAAGTACACGTTAATGACGGTTGGTGACGTCCGAGCGGGAGTTTTTATTTGCATCGAATCAGCGTATCCATCGATCGCCAGAAATTTCACGCGTGACGGTGCAGATGTGCTGATCAATATTTCCAACGATGGATATCTGGGCCCCACGGCCGTGATGAGGCAACATTTATCCAATGTTATTTTGCGAGCAGTTGAAAACGGCCGACCGATATTGAGGGTTACTAACTCCGGGATAAGCGCGTACATTACGCCGGGAGGCGAGGTACAAGACGCTACCGGAAGCTTTCAGACCGCGGTTCGCACCTGGCAAATCGCCCGGAATGTAAATGGAAGCACTTTTTACTCCCGACGCGGCGATTGGTTTGTTGCCCTGACTGCCGTGATTAGCGTTCTGATTTTTGCGGCCACTTTTAAGCGTCGCAAATTAGCGACTCGAGGTTAAGGATGATTGAAACTCTATCAATACAGGATCTAAAGACATCGTATGACGATCTGCGCCTGCGAGTTGAACAACTCGGGAGGTTTCTTTGATGTTGGTGCAAGCCGTGAGGAGCTAAAACGAATAGAGGATCAGGCGGCCTCACCCGATTTCTGGACCGATCAAGAGGCCGCGCAGAATTTGCTGCAAAAACGGAGCGTGCTGGAAAAGAAGGTCCAACGTCAGGAGCAATTTGAATCGCAAATTTCTGACGCGGGCGTGCTTTTTGAATTCGCGGAGGAGGACGAAGAATCATTGAAGGAATTGCGCTCGCTGGTCGAGCGTCTGGATCATGAATTAAGCCAGGCAGAAACCGAGATGTTGCTTGCCGGCGAAAATGATCATCTGCCCGCTATCTGTACGATTCACCCCGGGGCCGGAGGGACCGAATCTCAGGATTGGGCTGAGATGTTATTGCGGATGTATCTGAAGTGGGCCGAACAACGCGGGTTTAAGACGGAGATTATTGACTACCAACCCGGTGACGAAGCCGGACTCAAAAGCGTAACCTTCCAGGTAGAGGGCGAATACGCTTACGGCCTACTCGCAGCTGAAGCCGGGGTTCATCGACTCGTTCGCATCTCACCTTTCGATCAAGCGGCCCGGCGCCACACTTCCTTTGCTTCCCTCTTTGTCTATCCTGAAATCGACGAGAATATTGAAGTAGACATTCAGGACAAAGACCTTCGGGTCGACACTTATCGGGCAACAGGGGCCGGCGGTCAGCACATCAACACTACAGACTCCGCAGTTCGCATTACTCACATCCCGACAGGAATTGTTGTTCAGTGTCAGAATCAGCGTTCGCAGCATCAGAACCGAGCTGTGGCTATGCAGGTTTTAAGATCCAGGCTATATGAACTCGAGCTCGAGAAACGGCGAGCGGACACTGCCGAGCTGGAAGCAAACAAGGCCGAGATTTCATTTGGATCTCAGATCCGCAGCTATGTGCTCGCTCCTTACCGTTTGGTTAAGGACACACGTACCAAGCTAGAGAAAGGTAACGTTGACGCCGTTCTGGCGGGAGATTTAGACGACTTTATCAAAGCGTACTTGCTGGCAAGGAAGGCAGCGTGATTATCGAATCCCGCGGCTTAAGCACGAAACGTCGATTGCCGGTCAGAATTTGAGTTTGCTCCGACACTCTGGAGTTTCAATGGCAACTACACACCTCGAAGAGAAGCCGCGGATAATAACTTTGCGGAACAGTAGGCGCAACGAGATCATCGCCATCTTGCTGCTTGCTTTGGGCCTGCTGCTTTCGCTGTGCCTGGTATCAGCGGCCTTCTTTCCAAACGATCCGTCCTGGAACTCGGCCGGAGCGACAGAGACGCGCAACTGGGCGGGTGCGATTGGCGCCAACGTAGCCGCAGCGCTATTCCAAGCCGTTGGCATCGCTGCCTTCCTAATGCCTCTACTCTTATTTGCCGCAGCGTGGCGACGGTTTCGTACTCAGAAAATCAGGGCACCCTTCTATCCGTTACTCGGCCTTGTGGTTCTGGTGCTGGCTGCCTCAGCACTCCTCTCCATCTCGCAACTCAGTCCGCTCTTTGATTCCAGTGTCCAGCCCGGAGGCCTTGTCGGGACTGTAATAGCACGCACCTTGGCCAGTGGCTTGAACACAGTCGGAGCCACCATCATCCTGGTTGCGATAGCCGCAACCGGACTGTTGTTAGCTACAAATTTCTCCTTCGTGGGGTTGTACGAAAAACTTGTGTTGGCTAACGGCGATCGATTCGCCTTCCTCCGTACAGCTCCGGCCCGGTTTAAGACTTGGCGAGCAGCTCGAAACGAAGCGGCTCGCTTACGCAAAGAAAAGAAGTTGGTCCTCCAAGCGGAACAAGAAGCGGCACGAAGCGCCTTGCGAGCAACCAAGGACTTAAGCCCAGCCGATCGTGTAGCCGAATTTATGAAGGAGACCAGTGTTCCGACGGCTCCTTTTGCAAACCCCGTCATAAAAGCTGAGACAGGGCCCGCTGCCCTCGGCTCCGTAATAGGGGCGGGCATCCCGGCGAAAGCTGCTGCCGTAGGCGCGGGCCTCCAGGGCGCCACGGTCGTCGAGAGCCCCTCGGGCAGACGCTCGATTTTTCCCACTTCAAGCCGAACTGCCGTTGCGGATGAGGAATCGGATCTCGAGGAAATGGTTAAGGGCGCCTCTGTTGTGCGGACTAAGGCTGAAGCTCCAGCCGCTGGAAAGTTGCCCTTCGACGCCGATCGTTCGCGACGAGTGAGTTACACAGACTACAGTCTTCCACCTCTGGAATTTCTTAATGAAGCGCCGCCTCCAAGTGAGCAAGCGGATGCAGAATTATTGGGGTTAGCCACACGTCTGGCGGAAAAGTGCAAAGAGTTCAATGTCAGTGGGCAGATAAAACACATTTGTCCAGGGCCGGTCGTCACCACCTATGAGTTCAAGCCTGACCCGGGAGTGAAATACTCACGAGTGGTTTCCCTAGTGGATGATCTCTGTCTGGCTTTGAAAGCTGAGTCGATTCGAATCGATCGGATGCCCGGCAAACCTCACGTCGGAATCGAGGTTCCGAATCCTCGACGCGAAACGATTTATCTTCGCGAGGTAATTGAATCCAGGGCTTTTCGTGAATCAGGATCGAAACTCACTATTGCGCTGGGAAAAACAATAGATGGGTTGAACTATGTAGCTGACCTCGCAAAGATGCCTCACTTGCTGATTGCAGGAACAACGGGTTCAGGCAAGTCCGTGGGCGTCAACGCGTTAATAGTTTCCATTCTCTACCGCGCTCGTCCCGATGAGGTTAAGTTTATTCTTATCGATCCGAAACGCCTCGAATTGGGCCTTTACGAGGATATTCCGCACCTCGCAACTCCGATTATTACCGATCCGAAATTGGCCGCGCGTTCTCTGAAGTGGGCTGTTTTAGAGATGGAGAAGCGCTACAAAGACCTGGCGGGCTGGGGTGTGCGAAACATCGATGGTTACAACACGGAGATAATGCGGCGAAACCTGGTCAAGGAGTATGACGAAAAGGGCGAGCCTTGGAAGCCGCTGCCATTTATCGTAATCATCATCGATGAACTGGCCGATTTGATGATGACCTCGGGCCGCGAAGTTGAAGAATCAATTACCCGGCTCGCTCAGATGGCGCGGGCGGTTGGAATTCATCTCGTGCTAGCCACACAACGGCCATCGGTTGATGTGATCACTGGCTTAATTAAAGCGAATTTTCCATCACGCATATCTTTCCGCGTTTCCTCCAAAGTTGATTCACGCACCATCATCGACACGAACGGGGCGGAACATTTGCTCGGCCGTGGCGACATGCTTTTCCTGCCTCCCGGCACGTCGCGCCTTATTCGTGTGCACGGCGCGTACATTGATGAATTGGAGATTGGTAGGATTGTCAGCCACATCAAATCACAAGGCTTGCCAGCTTACGACGAGAGCATTGTTCAATCTGAAGAGGAAGCCCTCGGCCTGGAAGATTCTAACGGTGAGCATGATGAGCTCTTTGAAGAGGCCCTGCGTATCTGTGTCGAGATGAAACGGGCGTCAACTTCTGTGCTGCAAAGGCGATTACGGATAGGTTATGGTCGAGCCGCTGCAATCCTGGACATCATGGAACGCGAAGGCTTGATCGGACAGGCCGACGGCTCGCGACCGCGACCAGTGCTCGGGCGGGCGTATGAGATGGTGGCGCAGTGGGACGAGATGGGATCCGAGAACTAGAAGGATCTCAGATCTCAGATCTCAGATCTCAGAGCTGAGATCCCGGATCTCAAAACCGGTTTGCGACATTTTTCCACGACTGCCTGTGGAAAACCCTGTGAACAACTTCCGTTTCTGCCGCTCAATCCCTTATTTGATCGACCCTTATAGCAAATTGCACATGTGAGCGGCGGGCTTCTAAACTCTTCACAAAGTGTTGTTTGCATACATGAAACAAAGTCCTGCAATCGCAAGGCACCTCACACTCTCCCTTGTTACTTTCGCTACGTTTAACTCCCTGACCGGTTGCGCCCGCATTCCTCTTAGTAATAGCTCCTATGATCGAGCTTCACGGTCGGCTTTGGCCAAGTTAAACCTCAACACGGCCTCGGCCGCTGAACTAGAGAAACTTCCCGGAGTTGGGCGTGTACTTGCTGAGCGAATCGTCACCCATAGAATTGAACATGGACCTTTTCGA
>DASSCG010000430.1:0-7538 GCA_035697925.1 Pyrinomonadaceae bacterium | reverse complement strand
GTCTTGCTCAAGTTGTCAGGGGAATGGTGGTTGCCAGCTCACGGAAATTCATTAGGAGGGCAAGCGGGTTAGCCTTCAGATTTCCAATTATTATTTCTGATTTGCGATTTACCTCCCGAGACCCTAACGACTTCTCCGGCGAGCGGCCAGGAAGGCGAGGCCGATTCCGATAGCAAGCAGTGCTATTCCGCCGACCACCCGGGCTGTGTTAGGAAGTTCGCGCACCTCAGTTTCAGTAATGACAACTGCCGCACTTGGCTCTAGAAACATAGACCGGTAGGCAATCACGCCGCCAATGGCAGCGATTACGACGCCGAGGATGATGCCGAGGATTCGCATTTCAACTTTGGACTTCGTTCTTTGTGCTTTGTGCTTTGTACTTAGTACTTTGTGCTTAGAGCTTTGTACTTTGTTAGTTAATCTTAATTTGAAGCCTGGCTAGTCCTACAAGAACAAGAACAAAGAACAAAGTACTAAGTACAACGCTCTAAGTTCAAAGCTCTAAGCACAAAGCTCTATTTTCCCTTGAATGCTGGTTTTCGTTTTTCCAGAAACGCTTTCACACCTTCGTCTTTGTCTTCTGTCGAGAAGACGAGAGCAAAGAGATCGACTTCCCGCCGCAGACCCTCATCGAGGAGCGATCGAGAGGCAAGCTTAACCGCCTCCTTGGCGAGTTTCAGTGCAATGGGTCCCTTATCAGCGATGCGCTTTGCCATTTCCATGGTCTTAGCCTCAAGCTGGTCCGCGGGAAAAACGTGATTGACCAGGCCTATGGCGAACGCTGTTCTCGCATCGATAATATCCCCTGTGAGAATCAACTCCATCGCCTTGCCCTCACCTACCAGTCGCGTAAGCCTCTGAGTGCCTCCACCGCCGGGAATGATTCCCAGATTAATTTCGGGCTGACCGAAAGAAGCATTCTCACTGGCAACCCTGATATCGCAGGCCAAAGCCAGTTCGCATCCGCCGCCCAAACAATAGCCATTGATCATTGCGATTACTGGTTTAGGAAAAGTATCAAACGCGGTGAATAGAGAGCGAGAGGTCATCACATCTCGTTGCGACATGGCTGTTCGCCCTGCAAACTCGGCGATATCAGCACCGGCGATGAAAGCTTTATCACCCGCGCCCGTGATGACAACAACGCCAACTGTATCGTCGTTTCGCAGCTCGTCTAACAAAGCTGCGCCTTCCTCCCGGGTCTTTATATTGAGAGCATTTCGTTTATCAGGACGGTTGATGGTGATTAGAGCCACACGCTCGCGGCGTTCGAGCAGAAGAGTCTCATAAGATGGCGACATCGGTTTACTCCGGCGTGGACTTATTTAGAAGAAAAGGAATCGTAAAGGGCTGACCACTGAATCGTCAACGTGGAACCTGCTGGCGCTGGAGTCCTGAAGTTCAGAGTTTAACCTTTAGGTTGTGCGTGGGCAGCAGGCAAGCTAAAGCTTGAACTCAAAACGATCGGCAATCTGCCGATCGAGAAGGCGGGAGTATCAGTTATTCGGAAGATGGAGAATCAGGATCCGTCGTTGGTTGTTCATCGGCGACCCAGGAGACGAACAGTCGCAGCCAATTCTCCGTAGGCTCGGCAATCTGGACTCCGACCCGAGCAGTCCCGTAAATGGCTGGAGCGACCCGGACAACGATCGCCGTTACTTCTATGGGAGCGCCGTCAGGCCGATGAGCGCGCAGGTAAAGTCGTTCGCCTCGATTGACCTTTTGATTGAGGTGGAAGAGTGTACCGGAGGTGGAAATGTCATCCGTCTCGGTTGGCTCACTCCAGGCTGACCCGTCTTCTGCACGTCCGGATACGACGATCGGCAAACGCAGTGACATGCGTAAGGCAAAGCGTCTGTCCTCGTTGTTGTAAGGCGTACTCATATTTGGCAACACAGTGGCGTTACTTTCACGAAGAACGTGCGATGCGCGCGTCTTCAGTCTCATCTTTCCAGGTATAAAAACCTTCGCCGCTCTTCTTGCCTAATTTCCCTTCGTTAACCATGCGCCGCAGAACTTCAGGTGGGCGAAAAGCTTCCGAAGCAAGTGTGCGGTGTAGATACTCTGCGATATTGAGGCGAACATCAAGCCCGACGAGGTCGGTTAGCTTTAGCGGGCCCATAGGATGGTTGTATCCCAATTCCATGGCCTTATCGATATCCTGCGCGCTGGCCACTCCTTGTTCAAACATGCGCATGGCTTCAAGTCCGAGCACCACGCCGAGGCGGCTGGAAGCAAATCCGGGTACATCCTTTACGACAATCGGTTCTTTCCGCAGCCTCCGCCCGACTTCCTGCGCTGTTTGTAATGTCTCGTCACTGGTTTCCTGGCCAACTACGATTTCAAGCAGCCTCATGACGTGGACGGGATTAAAGAAGTGCATGCCCACAACACGCTCAGGGTGACGCGAATCTCTGGCAATCTCGGAAATCGAGAGCGACGAAGTGTTAGACGCGAAAATGAACTGCCGTTGCGAGTTTGAATCCAGCTCGCGAAGTAAGGCCTGTTTCAGCTCTAATCGTTCGGGAACGGCTTCGACGATCAAATCCGCCTGGTAGAGCTTCTCTAAATGGGTGGTGCCGTGAATGTACTCGAGAGTCTGATCGCGATCGGCCTCAGTGAGTTTGCCTAGCTGAATTCCCTTGGCAAGGTTCCGTTCGATAGCTCGGATACCCTGCGCAAGTGTATCCCGATCCAAATCGCGAAGAATAACTCGGTAGCCAGCGGCAGCGGCCACCTGGGCAATACCGTGGCCCATTGTGCCTGCGCCAATCACGCCGATCGTTTCAATCGTTTGCGGATTGCTGGCTGCCTTCAACGCTTTTGCCAAACTCCCCTGTCTGTTGACTTGTCTGGGCCTTTAGTGCGGTAAGCCCAGGTTCGACTACTCTTGTAACCGTAGTTATACTATACGCTCAACTGAAAAGGCTATACTGTAATGCATTTAGTGGCAATATTTTAAGGCCTAGCTGAAAGGACCCAAACGACATTCAATGAGCAAACAAAGCCTCCACCGGAACGTCGTGATTATCGGTTCCGGGCCGGCCGGTTTAACCGCGGCCATTTATTCCGCTCGAGCCAATCTCAGGCCTCTGCTTATCGACGCGCCGGCAGATGCACTGAAACAAACGGCGCCGGGTGGGCAGCTGATGATTACGACTGAAGTTGAAAACTACCCCGGTTTCGCCGAAGGGATTCAAGGTCCCGACCTGATGGTCGAGTTTCGCAAGCAGGCCGAGCGCTTCGGAACAGAATTCATTGAAGCTTGGATCGAGACAGTTGACCTTCAGGAACGGCCCTTTACTCTTCACACCAGCGAGCACGTGATTAAGACCGAAACATTAATCATCGCCTCTGGCGCCTCGGCGAAATGGCTGGGTATTCCTGGTGAAGCGAAGGTTCCTGAGGGACTAGGGGGACACGGTGTGTCTGCCTGTGCCACCTGCGACGGGCCACTTCCGGCCTTCCGCAACAAGACGCTGGTAGTAGTGGGCGGCGGTGACACAGCGATGGAAGAAGCGACATTTTTGACTCGCTATGCCTCGCGCGTGTTTGTGGTTCACCGGCGCAACAAGTTAAGGGCGTCGAAGATCATGCAAGACAAGGCATTTCGTAACGAGAAGCTCGAGTTCATTTGGGACACGGCTGTCAAAGAAATTCTGGGTAACCTGGATGACGGCGTGACCGGAGTGCGTCTGGAAAACTTGAAAACGGGTGAAGAACGAATTTTCCCCTGCGCCGGCGTGTTCGTTGCTATTGGACACAAGCCCAACACTGACCTATTTAAGGGACAGGTTGAAACAGACGAAGTTGGTTACATCAAGACGTCAGGTCATTCAACCGCGACAAACATTCCTGGAGTCTTTGCGTCAGGTGACGTACAGGACTCAGTTTATCGTCAGGCCGTGACCGCTGCCGGCACGGGTTGCATGGCTGCTCTCGATGCGGAAAGGTTTCTCGACCATCTTCCGGTGATGATGCCTTCAGGCGAAGAGGTAACAATGGAAGGCGAGCACGTCACACCGGATCATGAAGCCATAATCACCGCCGACGGTCATATGGTTCCTAATAAGGTCGAGGTTGCCACGCCGGGAGATTAAAACCTTCTTGTTCGATGGTCAGATCGATTTAACTAATTCACAACAGGACGATCGAATCATCACGCTGCCGGCGGGGAGTGCGAGCTGGCGTTGTCATCTGTGATGAGGGCGTCTCAAGATTGTTCGGGCAAACCTCACAATATTGCCCACGACGCTTTTTACGGTCCTCACAGTCGTTGCACTCCAGTGACTGCCCGACCTTTCTTAAAGCTTCAAGTAAGGGCACTAACACTAACCCCCGATCCGTGAGTGCGTACTCGATATGCGGAGGGTTACCGCCAAAGTCCGTTCGTTCGAGCAGTCGATCTTTGACCATGTCACGCAGTCGACCGACGAGGGTCCGGCTACTTATCGGCTCCAAATTGGAATGCAGTTCCATCGTCCGTTTGGGGCCGGTGGCCAAATCTCGAATAATCAGCATTGTCCACTTATCGCCGATCATCTGCAGTGCGCCGGCAATTGGACAACCATCAAGATCGCGTCTTCGCACTCTTTCTCCCTTGAGGTCCTGAAAACTTTCTAGGCTCGGGTTTGAGGCCCTGTATATAGTGCCTGATTCTAAGCCCTTAGGTTGATATTGTATGTCTTAATCTTCGAATTTAATGTCGTCGCATTCATTCCTAACAATCGCGCCGCACGCGACTGGTGGCCTCCGGTCCGTTCCAGGGCCCGCCGAATCAGATCAATCTCGAAACGACGCACTTCATCATAAAAATTTACGCCGCGGCCGATGTCCTGAA
Organism: Pyrinomonadaceae bacterium; assembly: GCA_035697925.1. Classification (GTDB taxonomy): domain Bacteria; phylum Acidobacteriota; class Blastocatellia; order Pyrinomonadales; family Pyrinomonadaceae; genus PSRF01. The sequence goes on along the minus strand of DASSCG010000430.1, from coordinate 2,698 downwards.
CGGCATTGGTGCTGGAGCCGTCGTGAGAGCTGGCAGCGACAGATTGAGGATCACTAATCTCAGGCCGCAAACACTCACGAGTGATTTCATCGCCGGGGGCGATTACCACAGCGCGTTCGATGGCGTTTTCCAGCTCTCTCACATTTCCGGGCCAGGTGTAGGCTTCCAGCAAAGCCAACACATCTGGAGCTAATTGCTCAGATACCTGGCGGCCGTTCTCTTCGTTGTACTTTCGAATGAAATGCTGGGCCAACGTCAAAATGTCCTCGCGGCGATCACGGAGGGGAGGCAACTCGATCGGCACGACTGCCAGCCGGTAGTACAAGTCTTCGCGAAATGTTCCTTGCTTAACTGCTTCCTTCAACTCAATGTTCGTAGCCGCGATGATGCGTACATCAACTCGCCTCGGCGTCGTATCACCGAGGGCGGTGAATTCACGTTCTTGTATAACGCGCAGCAGACGTACCTGAGTCTCAGGCGGGATATCGCCGATCTCGTCGAGGAATATCGACCCACCGTCAGCGACTTCAAATAATCCCTTTTTCACTGCCACCGCACCAGTGAAGGCGCCGCGAGTGTGACCGAACAATTCCGACTCCAGAAGTTCGGAGGGAATATTAGAGCTGTTGACAGTAACGAAGGGCTTCCCGGCGCGAGGGCTGGATTCGTGGATCGCCTTGGCGATTAATTCTTTGCCGGTCCCACTCTCGCCCGTGATCAATATCGTCGACCGGGCCGGTGCCACTTGTTCCACCAGGCGAAATACTTCCTGCATCACGTCCGAACGACCTACGATGGCGCCGCGATCTACCGAGCGGCTCATCGCACGTCTAAGACTTAGCCGCTCTTCTTCCTTGCGACGGCGCTTGATTCCCGCTGCAATGGTCGCCGTGATTTGTTCATTCTGGAATGGCTTGCGAATGCAGCCGAAGGCGCCTCGCTCCCAGGCAGCGATGGCTGTGTCAAAAGTGGCGTATGCGGTGATCATCAGGATGACTGCGTCCGGATCAGCTTTAAGGAATTCCTCGAGCGCCCGCAATCCGCCTATTCCTGGCATCGAGACATCAAGGAGCACCACGTCATACGAGCGTCGCCCATATGACTCCAGTCCTTCTTCGCCAGTCTTGGCCAGGTCGACTCTATATCCTTCCGCGGAGAGAAGCGTCTCCAGAACGTCACGCATTATCTCTTCGTCGTCAACAACAAGTATCGAGCCTTTCTTGGCCATACGTCTTTCAGTCTTCAGGATCAATCTCTAACAACGATCTCAGCCTAACGATCCGCGCAGTTTAACTTATCAGCTTGCGCTGTCGTGAATACGACGGTAATTCGAGGGACTTCTCGGCAAATAGCAGGTTAGTGTAGGCGAGAATAGTGTAGATGACAAAAGTCAGAAGCTAAGCAGCGAGTCGCCCTTTGCTTCTGACTTTTCTGCGATGTTCAGTTTTGATTAGTCGCCAACTGCCTGCAACCGAGCGCGACTATGCGCGGTCGGCAAACTGATGCGGAAGGTCGTGCCGTGTCCTGGAGTACTATCCACGCTGATATGGCCGGAATGCTCCTGGACGATGCCGTAAGAGACTGCCAGTCCCAACCCGGTGCCGCGCCCGACGCCTTTAGTTGTATAGAACGGATCGTAAATCTTGGCCACGTTCTCGGGAGCAATTCCCAAACCCGTGTCAGCGACTTCAATAATAAGAACATCACCCTCGGTGCTGGAGGTGGAGATTGTGATACGCCCACCGTCGGTAATTGAGTCGCGCGCATTGAGTAAAAGGTTGGTGAAAATCTGCTGCAGTTTGCCGCTGTTGCCAAAAACTCTTGGTGAATCAGGTTCGTAGTTCCGCACGATTTCGATGCCACTGCCGCGCATCTGTGGCTCCAGCAGTTGCAGCGTATCGTCAAGAACTTTTCGGATGTCCACTTCGCCAAACTCGGTGGCACTACCACTCCGGGAAAAGTTGAGGAGGTTATTCACGATATTGGTTGCGCGCTCGGCCTGACGGCGGACCTTTTGCAGAAGGGCGTGCTTGGGATCGGCTTCGGGCAGCATTCCTAAGAGCATTTGCGTGTACGACGAAACCCCTGTGAGCGGCGTGTTCACTTCATGTGCTACACCGGCTGCCAGCAAGCCAATTGAGGATAGTTTCTCACGTTGCTGCAGCTGCTCCTCGAGCTGCGTGCGCGATGTCACATCCTCAACGACAACCAGCGCACCGGTTTGTTCCAGCGAATCCTGCAAAGGTGCTATCGCGATGTTCAACACCAAAGTTCGCCCGGCTCTGGTGGCCGTGTGGATTTTGTAGATGTTCCGAATTTCTGTCTGCTTCCAGCGCTCGATACCCAGCACCTGCCATAAGGTTTCGGCAAAATCCTCCGAGAAGAGGTCCTGCACACGCTGGCCAAGTGCTTCGTCACGCTTAATGTCGAGCATGTATTCGAGGGCGGTATTGAGTCGCATCACCCTGCCCTTAAGATCGACTGCCACCAGCCCAACATTGATCGACTCAATGATCGATTCATTGAATTCTTTCAGGAGTTTGAGCTCAGACGCGCGGGCTTGCTGTTCCTGGTATAGCAGGCTGTTTTCGATCGCTACGGCGACGTATCCGGAGACAGTTCGCAGAATCTCGACGTCTTCTGATGAAAGTAAGGCCCCATCAGCTGAACGACCCAATCCAATTACCGCCACCATCCG
>DASSCG010000429.1:0-6126 GCA_035697925.1 Pyrinomonadaceae bacterium | reverse complement strand
TACCTGCGAATTTTTAAACGAGTCAATGTCACCGCGTCCCCGTGTCGCCGCCACCGCGTCGCCGTGTCGCCGTGTCGGTCACCGCCTCTCCGTCTCCCCGTCTCCGTGTCCCCGTGTCGCCGCGTCTCCGCGTCCCGTCCCCGCGTTTGACAATGACTGGCTCCATTGCTGTAATCGAATTCTACCGATAATTCTTTCGAGGGCTTCTGCCTGGAGGGTCTACAACGGTGCCTCTTAACGAATTAGTTTACGATTGGAACAAAATAGATCCTTCAATAAAGGCCCCAAATCGCCATGTGGGTTTTGATGACGAAACTCTGCGCGACGGATTGCAGTCACCGTCAGTTTGCGAACCTGAGGTAGAGAAGAAGATTGAGCTGCTCCATCTGATGGATGCTTTGGGTATCGACACGGCAGACATTGGCTTGCCCGGAGCCGGGGGCACCCACGCGGCCGGCGTAGAGCGAATGGCTCGAGAGATTGCAAATGAGAAATTGAAGATTCGTCCGAACTGCGCCGCTCGGACGCATCGCAATGACATCATCCCGATCGTGGAGATCTCACAACGAGTCGGAATCCCAATTGAGGCCTGTACTTTTATTGGCTCTTCATCTGTTCGATTCTTTGCGGAAGACTGGACGCTGGATAGACTCCTTGAGATGACCGAAGATGCGGTCACTTTTGCGGTCAGCCAAGGTATGTCAGTTATGTACGTCACGGAAGACACGACCAGGGCTGATCCGGAAACGTTGCGAGCACTCTACACAACAGCCATTCGAAGTGGCGCAAAGGCTGTTTGCGTTTGCGATACAGTGGGTCATTCCACCCCTGATGGCGCACGCGCCGTTGTCAGGTTTGTTAAGAATATTATCGAGGAACAGGGCGGGAACGTCAGACTCGATTGGCATGGACACCAGGACCGCGGCCTTGGCGTCATCAATTCGATTGCTGCTATCGAGGGCGGTGCCGATCAAGTTCACGGATCGGCTCTGGGAATGGGGGAACGTGTCGGTAATACTCCGATGGACCAGTTGTTGGTGAACCTCAAGTTGATGGGGTGGATCGATAACGACCTTTCCCGGCTCGGTGATTATTGCGAGGCTGCCTCATCGGCATGTAAGTGGACGATACCAGTCAATTATCCTGTTTTTGGACGCGATGCCTTTCGCACTGCCACAGGCGTGCACGCTGCCGCTGTAATTAAGAGCTACCGGAAGGGTGACAGAGATTTAGCGGACTTGGTCTATTCAGGTGTACCAGCCGGTCTGTTCGGACTCGAGCAGGTTATCGAGATTGGACCGATGAGCGGTAAGTCCAATGTGATCTACTGGCTCGAGAAGCGAGGCATAGAAGCGAGTGAGGATCGTGTCAATAGGATCTACGAACGGGCGAAACAGTCGTCCGCAGTTCTGGCAGCGGACGAAATTTTGCAACTAGTCTGATGTAATGGACCAGTGAGCTTCTTCTTGGTCAGAGATCACAGACGAGAGTCTGTGGAACATTCTGATGATACCCGCCCCCATAACAACAATAGCCAAAAGCATCGAAGAGCTGATGGCTTCACCTTTTGTCCAAAGAGCCTTTAGCTTTTTTGATTCGTACCAGAAAGAAATCACCGAAGAACAGATCAGGATATGTTCGATCCCTGCCCCGCTTTTCGACGAACAGAAACGGGCTGAGTACCTCTTAAAGAGGTTTACTGAACTTGGCTTGAAAGATCCCGTGATTGACGAAGAAGGCAATTGCCTGGCTCTGCGGCCCGGAAGATCGCTCTCACCGCTTCTGGTTGTTAGCGCCCATCTGGATACTGTATTTCCCGCAGGTACGGATTTTACAGTCCAGCAAATGGGAAACAGGTTGTTGGCGCCGGGCATCTCTGACGACGGGTGCGGGTTGGTGGCACTGATTGCACTGGCTCAGGCACTGGACGCAGCTCGGATTGCTACTGAGGGCTCAATCCTGTTTGTCGGAACTGTGGGCGAAGAAGGCGCCGGCAATCTCCGGGGCGTTCGTTATCTTTTCACTAAAAGCGAATGGGCCAGTCGCATCGATTCCTTTATCAGTTTTGATGGCGGGGGAACCGATCGTATCACCAATGGCGCGCTCGGCTCGCGGCGTTACCGCGTGCACTTACGCGGGACCGGTGGTCACTCCTGGGCTGATTTCGGCGTAACCAATCCCATCCATGCATTAGGTCGAGCAGTTTCCAGGCTGGCTTCTTACCCCGTGCCAAAGCGACCACGGACCACGTTCAATGTCGGTCGCATCGAAGGCGGCTCCAGCGTGAATGCCATCCCAGGTGAGGCAACAATGGAAGTCGATCTTCGTTCCGCTGGCGAACAGGAACTATTGCGGCTGGACGCGTTTTTTCGGCGCGCCGTCCGGGAGGCTGCTGATGACGAAAACGCAAACCGTCGAAAAGACGACTTGCCGCTGGAGGTTAATCTTGAACTAATAGGCGAACGCCCCAGCGGCGAGACCAAGCCCGATTCACAGATAGTGGAGCTGGCACTGGAGGCCACTCGAGTTTTAGGTTTTACGCCGCGGTTGGACCAGGCGTCCACAGATTCGAATGTGCCGATCTCGCTAGGTTTGCCTGCGATAACACTCGGCGGCGGAGGTATGTCGGGTAATTCTCACACTCTCGAGGAATGGTACGATCCCAGCGACCGTGAAGCTGGTTTGAAGCGAGCACTGCTGGTAATCCTCGGACTAGTCCGACTGGAGAAACCGTAAAGGCTTCACAAAATATAAAAAAACGGGGACAAGTTACTCGTCCCCGCTTTCCATTTAATGTCGTCAACTTCAGTTAATAGGAATTGTAACCGTGGCTGAACCCGCCTTACCTGGAGGAAAGCGTTTCTGACGTGCTATACGGATCGCTGAAGCGTCCCCACCTGAAGCTTGGGTAACTCGCCCTGATTCATCGTAGGTTACAGTAACAGTAATTCGTTTTGGTCCATTCGCGCCTCCGCCATTGAGCGCCCCGGATCTGCCAGCGGACAGGTTCGACCCTCGCTCGTCGCGAGCCTTCGCTCGATCTCTTTCTCGTTGACGACGCGCAGCAATTGCTGAGGCATCTTCTACAGCAATGGAAGACTCGGAAGCATTTTCAACTGGTGAACTGTCCGGAGAGGAAGCCGGAGCCGCCTCGGGTTCGGGACTTGAAACTACCACCGACTGGGTCGCTGCAGCGGAAACTTTTGTGCGGTTATACCAACCAGCCGGCACGCCCACGGCGGCCACCGTTCCTAATACTGCGACGATTACTGCACCAGCAAAAAATGACTTTCGCTTCGCCATCGACTCTTTGCCGATATACGTGAGGAATGCGGGCACATTTAGCGGTTGCCGCACCTTTGGAGTGGAGACCACCTCGACAGGCTCCGGTTCACTCTTTTCAGTTTCGTATCCGACCGGAAAAGCTTCGGGCGGAGTAATACCCTCATCCAGACGTCGAAGGCCCTCCAGCACCACTTGTGTCCATGGTTGATTGATAGTGCGTTCTGCAGCTTCAGTCGACCCGCTGAATTCAAACTTCGCATTGGGCAGCGTTAAGGCATAGTAAACGGCGTCAATCCCGCGCAGAACTCCAATCTTGGCGTCTACTACGGAACCTGCCTGCAGGTAAAAATACCCGGCGCCCTGCGGATAGAGGACCTTTAGCCGTCCCGACTTCCGCTGGTTGCAAAAGAACTCAATGAGCTCCGAGAGTGAAAGGTCGCTGAGGTGTCCGGTCAATGCCATCTGAATAGCTCCTCTAAGGGAAGAGAGATTTGGCGGGGGTAATTAAAAATGACTACGCAGGTCGCAGGCACCTATCGAGTCAGAGCAAACTTGTAATTGATCACGCCCGATACTTTGACAGGCTGACCAGAAAGCTTTGTGGGAGAGAAACGAGCTCTTTGCGCAGCCAGTGTCGCCGCTTCGCGCAAAGTCACCGGCCCATTACTAGCCTCGGCGGAAATCACCTTACCGTTTTCGTCGATGACCACGTCGACTGAGACTGTACCGGCAATTCGCATTCGTTTTGCTGTTTCAGGATATTGCGGAGCAGGGAGGGAGAGTGCCATTCCGTTAAGCACACCGCCGGACACTGCCTTAAGAATCGGCTTCGGGGCAGGACTCGGAGGCGGCTCAGACTCCATGCCGACTATCGGAGCATTATCTGACTCGGTGGCGCCCGACGTTTTCAACTCGGTCGGGTTTGTGATGTTCATCCTTGCTGACATGTCCGAGGCGGGTGGCAATGCCGGGGTCGATTTGTGATTTACCTCAGGTTGTTTGGTAGCTGGCGCCTCAACTTCACTGTGAGTTTCGGAATTTACCTTCGCGACCGTGTTCGATGGGGTCGAGCTGGAAGCAGGCGACATACTCGGTTTGGCGACCGGCTGTGCCATCTTCACCATATTCTCGTCCAGGTAATACATGATCGACCGGTAGGTGATTTCTGTGGGTTCGAAAGTGATTCTGCCGCCATCAACCACCGCGACCGAGGCCGTCATCTTTTTCCAATTGCCGGCAAAGTCAAATTCATATTTGTAGGTTTCTCTGCTCAACAAGGATCCGTCGTCGTTAAGCAAAGTCATCTCGCTGATGTTGCCCTTCTCGTCGTACTTGTAAACCTCTTTGCCAGTTAATGTGCCTCCGGCTACCGGGAAGTACTGGTTCTCGGTTTTGTTGCCCTTGATGTCATAAGCAACGACCTCCAGAAGAGCACGTTTTCCTTCAACTAGTTTGCCGTCCTGGCTGGCCAGTTTTACGACTTCGGTGCGTACTCTGCGAACAGGCCCAATGAGGCCATCTTTGACTCTATCACTCTCCACCACGACGCTAGCTGGCTGTGGTTGAAAACTGCGCTTCGCAGATAACTTCGATTGGGCGAAGGTGTTGGAGTCAACCGAAAAGAAAACAACCGCAGCAATCACGGTCAAGTGAGTTGTCATGATTCGTTTCAACATAGTTCTTCGCTCCTGAAGCCATGAGGATCGGGACAAGTTGGGATTTACAACTGAGGTGGGGTGTCCGGCTGCCACTCTTTTGGCAGCTTGCCGCCAAATTTCGCGGCAAATGGATAATAACGGGTTAAACTGGGTTTGTCTAGGGAAAACACCAGGAATGCCGCGAAAATTGGGCGTTTAGTGATTCTGGGCTGGCTCCCCGGCTAAAACAGACACGATTTGGTCAATGATTCGCGTCGCGCTGGCGTGGGATGTTTGGTCGTTACAAAGAATAGAAAAGGCCAGCATTTCACCTTCCGCTCCGGTTATATATCCTGATAGCGACGTCGTGTACGTCAGGGATCCGGTCTTGGCCGCGACGCGATCTCCGACTTTGCCCAGTCTGCCGCCCAATGTGCCATCTCGCCCGGAGATCGGGAGGGATTCCTGGAACACCGGGCCCGAGCCGGTCTTCGAAAGCGAAATCAGGAGTTTCGCAAGAGACTCCGGGGTTACGAGGTTAAGTCTGGATAAACCAGATCCATCGTGCAGGGCCAAGCCGGCTGTCGAAATCCCCGCCCGTGATAGCCAGAGACGGATAACTTCCAAACCTGTTTCATCATCCCCGCGTTCTCGGGCTGCTGGTTCAGCAGTCGAAACCATGTCGCCACGCTCTCTTCCGAGGGTACGCAGCATGAGCTCAGCATAAAGGTTGATGCTTGCTTTGTTGGTCTCCTTTACTATTTCGCTCAAGGGTTTACTTGAGACGAAGGCCAACTCAACAGCCGCAGACGGATCAAAACGTTCGTTCTTTGGAACTCGTGAATCACGGCTTTGGGCAGTTCCTTGAACGGTTATGCCGCGGTCTTGCAGCGCTTTGAGAAAAAGCCTGGCAGCCCAAAGCGAGGGATTATGGACTGAGAGTCGAGCTCCAAAACCTCGTCCGCCAAGCGGAAACTCTCCCCAGACTCTTACTTTGTTGTCAGCAGGGTCTCGATGAATTCCGATGGTCAACTTCTCGCCAGTCTTTACGACAGTCATTCGATTTTCAATAGAGACGTAGTCTACTGGGTCGCTCACCTTTACCTCGGGAGGGGAATTGCCTTTTTCCGGTGGCAGGACACTCAGCTCAGTTTCATTGTCGTTTACGGTTAGAGCGCTTGCTTCAGCTCCGAAGTACCACTGC
>DASSCG010000428.1:0-3812 GCA_035697925.1 Pyrinomonadaceae bacterium | reverse complement strand
TGGTGGATCGCTCTGGTGCTTGGGCCAACAAAACGATCCACGAAGTCACACGAAGCATCACGAAAAAAGATCCATGATCAGGACAACTCAGCAATGAAGAATAACCTGTGCCTAAGGTAAGACTCTTCGATTTGATCACCTTACCATTGCACTTGCGAGCAGCGACGTATTCCAGTGCTTGCTATCTTTGACGTGCTGTACGTGGCAGGAAGTGCAATTCGGTTTGTCTTTGGCAATCAGCACGCGGTTGCTTCCCTGTTCTATTCTGCCGTTGTGACACTCGCCGCAAGTGGTTCTAGGAGTGGTTCGATCAATCGGAAAGAACGAATTATGACAACTCGAGCATGATAGCTCGCCCTGAATATTTCCACGGATGCCCGGTGTGGTCCGAACGCGTTGGACATGAAGCGCGTGAAACTGTTTGCTGCGCCACTGATCGTCAGTGTCGCCAGGCAAGCGGTTCATCTGAGTCTTTTTCAGCGCCCACTCATCATCATTCAGCCCCTGCCAAGTCCATTTTTCGTTGACTACCGGATAACCGAAAGTTCCCTGGTGAGGCGTCCCTACCCGTTTTTCGTTATAGAGACCGGTGTTTGAGTCGTTGTGACATGAGGTGCAAGTGAAGAGTGCTGCCTGGGCAGGATTGAAATCCGAACCCTGATGCTCAGCGTGGCAAGAGATACAACCTATTCCAGCTGCCTCATGTGGTTTGATTACTGTCGCTGCAAAGGCCTCGGTGTTGTGACAGGCGGCGCACTTGGTTTCCATGCTTCCGGTTAGCGAATGACAATTCGTGCAGGAGTCGGCATTCGCTTTTATCGCAATGGCTGGGGACATCTCCATCTTTTCAACCACATGACTTCGAGAAACGGGTCCAGGCGAATATGCATTCGCATACCAATAAGCCGCCGCAATGGAAAGCACCCCGACTGCGACTGCGCCCCAGATGAAGAACGAAACGGGCCAACGTCGAGCGAGATCCGAGGTCGGGATCCAGTTGAATTGAGCTTTTCCAGCCCGGCGTTGGCTTCTGGGAAACAACGGCGATGGGCGCACCATTTTTCCCGCTTCGCGAATTCGCTTGTCCCAAAAGAAATCGAGCGCCTTGTTTCCCGGCAGTGGGGCAGCTCGAGTCTTGGCTGCTTTCTTAGGTTCGCTCTCCTTGACTGCAAGAAACCTGGTAGTCCGCAAGCTAGGATCACTGACATCGGAGCTACCAGCGACGGCGCCGATCTGTAGGGAGACCTTGATGACCAGTGCACTTTCGGCGCGGTCGATCTCCAGGATGAAAGGTAACAGCTCAATAATGTCACCAGGCGCAAGGGCTTCGATTTCCTCTATTGGGCGGCCGTTTAACTTCGGAGGATTTGCCGGACGTAGGCTGAAAAGGTAGTACACGCCGTCGATCCACTTGATGCCAGCTTGCGCGCGAGAGACAGCAGGATGATTCAGGACCAATTCACATTGTTGGAGACGGCCGATAAGCAAGCCATCGGTAACGATAGTGAGCGGATCCTGAACCAGATCCTCGCGAATGATGACGAATCTACTCATTTACTCCGAAGATTGGACTACTTACTTGATGGCAAAGTAAACCACTTGGATTATATGCACCAACATCAACGCCAGCATTAGAGAGGTAGAGATTACGTGCGGCGGAAGCCATAACCTTAAGGTCTTGTGAAGAAAAATCAAAGCGTCGACTCGCCGTAGAGTAACGGCTGTTTCAATCGCGCCCTGCAGGAGAATTCGCTCGTCATCGGTTGCCAGGCGAGTAAATCTGTCTTTGAACTCTTCGCGAGCCTGGGCCAAAACAGTCTTGAGTTCTTGCCGGCGAGTGAGCTGTCGAAACAAGTAGGATTTGCTGAGAAAACGGCTGGAGACTTTTTCTTCAATTTCTTCCCTTACCCACCCTCGACTGTCTCCCGTAATCTTATCCAACTCTTCACGCAGCTCAGCTCGCCGGGCCACCAGATCTTCCACTAGCAAGGGTTCACCTTCCAGGCTGGTCATAACTCGGGGAGCAATAACGTAGGCAGCGATCCCAAAAAGTCCGGTGGCGATCACAAAGTCGAAGGTGACATACAGTGCCGTGGTCAAAAGTCCTCCCGTGCTGGTTCCGGCATGAAGTAACAGCACAACGCCCGCAAGCACTCCTATGTAGATGTGGACCAAGAGCCAGTAACGAAGAGCGCCGGCCCGCCTCCTGTAAATCTGCTTTCGAGCCGGATAAGTCATCACCACCGCGACTCCTACCAGACCTACCAATCCTGTTATCCATCGCATTGTCACCCAGGTGCCGGCTAGCCGAGTGTCAAACCCATAGGTGGTGAGCCCCCAAATCGCCGCGACAACCGCGCCCAGAGTCATGACGATACCGAGGACGTGCCAGAATCTGGCAAGTGGATCGCTCTTGTGAATGTTGCGGCCAATCGCATGTGTTTGATCGCGAAAGATTATTCCCTGGGTTCCAGCAATCTCGTCGAAGTATGTAAGCGGGTCCACACGAACGAGTGCCCCGGTCGGACAATTTTCCTCGCATGAATAAGCCGGCCTTCGCGCGCCGGGAGGATTCAAACCCGTCTGCTCGCAGAGATTGCATTTTATGGCCACTACGTCGTCTGAGGTCGGCGGCGCCGGTGGCGGCACAGGTAGACCTAGACTTAACTTCTGTTTCAACGTCCCAAAAAGATCAAAGTTATGACCTACGCCACCGTCGCGAGGGACCATGGTAATAGCGTCATACGGACATTGGGTTGCACAGTCGAAACAACCGATGCAGGTTAGGGGATCAATATCGACGTGGCCCAGCGGATCGCGAAAGATGGCACCGGTCGGGCAGCCAGTCAGACACTCCGGATCTTTACAATGCATGCACACTTGAGGTGAAAGCACATGTTGAGTTTTGTCTATACCAACCTTTGTCGGTCTAGCGATATGGATTCCGCGTCGTAATAGGCGTGACTGTCCGTGAACTTTGTGACACGCCAGCGAACAGTTACCACAGCGCATACAAAGGTCCATATCCATGACAAGCAGGTTGGATCCGTCAACTATGCCTGTGACTATCTCTTGCTCGGCCGCCACCATTGGCCGAATATCCGGAACTGATTCGATTGTAGGCGGCAGACTATCGTCAGCTCTTGAGAATGTTGCGAAGGCGGCGCTAATGCGATCGCGCAACGCTGGGTCAGCGGCAAGGGGCGCAACCGGTACCTCCAGTACTTCAGTTCGAGCCATCAGCGAGGCACTGTATTTCCAAACGCTGGGCTGCGCACTGTCTTCGAGTCCTAGGCAGTTGCCGGCGCCCAGAAAATCCACGCCTATGCTCGTCCCCACTCCCATCGCCACCCCGGCGGAAGCGGCGTCGAAAGGAATGCCTCGAGAACGCCTAACCCAACCACTCCTGATCAGGAATATCTTTTCGATGGGGGTATCTTCCTGACAGAGGACGTGATGTTTTCCATAGACGACGAACTTGGAGATCTCTCTCAACTTCTCGACGATTTCGCGATTCAATGGATCGCTCACTTCGTGACTGAGGTCTTCAAGCACACGGCCGAACCCATGTACACGATAGGTTTCATCAAGTGCGTGGCCGAAGCGCGGCAATTTTCTCAAAAGGCGGAGTGCAGGCCTGGTTACTTCCAGAACGGTCGCGCTGTTGCCTGGAGGTACGGCTATTGTGGCATTGCGCTCAACGCCTGCGAGCACTGCCATTTCTCCGAAAAAAGTGCCCGGGGGTAATTGACTGATTTTGCGTTGCCCGCCACCGGGTTCGTTGACGAAGACGTCGAGCTGTCCTTCCACTC
>DASSCG010000427.1:0-5278 GCA_035697925.1 Pyrinomonadaceae bacterium | reverse complement strand
GCGCGCGGCGTCCCGTCACAAAGAGATGGCCATTCGTGCGGCGTTGGGCGCCAAGCGCCTTATCTTGATGCGTCAACTGCTAACTGAAAGCATGCTGCTAGCGGTACTAGGCGGGGGGCTGGGACTGCTGCTGACCGTCTGGGCCAAAGATCTTTTGCTGGCAGTGAGTCCTGCGGACTTCCCGCGCGCGGCGGCGGTAAATATCGACTGGCATGTGTTGCTCTTCTCCATCCTCGCGACATTGTTTGCTGGCCTCGCCTTGGGGCTCGCGCCGGCCATTCAACACACCAGAAGCGATCTTAACTCCGAGCTGAAAGAAGGCGGGCGCGATCAAGCGAGCGTAACGAAGAATCGTGTTCGCAGTTTGTTGATCGTGGCTGAGATTGCGCTGTCACTGATGCTGTTGGTTGGAGCCGGCTTGCTGCTAAAGAGTTTCGCGCGACTGCGTGCTGTCAATCCAGGATTTGATGCCAATAATGTTCTGGCTGTGCGCTTCTCGTTGCCTGCTGCACGCTACTCAAATGGAGCATCAGTAAAGCTCTTCTACGACAAGATGGCAGAGCGCCTTGCGGGAATGCCTGGGGTGGAAGCGGTTAGCGCAATCAGCGCGCTGCCCCTGAGCGGACTGATTGCGCGCACCACATTCACGATTGGTGGGCAACCTCCGGCCAACGCCAATGAGGTACCTTTCGCGCAACATCGCTGGGTTGGCCCAGGCTATTTTGAGACTATGAAGATCCCGCTCGTACGCGGGCGCGATCTCAGCGATCGCGACAACGATCACTCGCCGGGTGTGATCGTCATCGATCAAGCTTTGCAACGGCGATACTTCGGCGATCAGGAGCCGTTGGGTGCACATGTGCTCATCAATATGGGCGATGGTAATCCCGCACGTGACTACGAAGTTGTCGGTATCGTCGAAGACGTCAAGCACATGGGATTGACTGACGAAGCCACCCCTACGCTCTATGGTCCAATGCCGCAGGCTCCAAAATCCGCCGTGCCCTTTCTCGCGAATAATCTGAGCCTGGTTGTGCGAACTGCAGTTGATGCCGAGGCACTGAATGCATCGGTGCGTAGGGAGTTGCGCAACGTAGATGTGGATGTGGCGACAGCGGGCGTCAGACCGATGGGACAGTTTCTAGCTGCTTCAGTGGCGGCACGCAAATTTAATGTGGCCTTGTTGGCAGTCTTTGCGGCAACAGCAGTGTTACTAGCGGCGGCCGGACTGTATGCGGTGATCGCTTATCTCGTCTCGCAACGAACGCGAGAGATTGGCATTCGACTAGCCCTCGGAGCTGCGCCTCGCGACATCCTGCGGTTGATGGTCGGTCAAGGAATGAAATTGACGCTGATAGGAGTAGCCATCGGATGTGTTGGCGCGATAGCGGTTACACGTCTAATGAGCAGTCTATTGTTTGCCGTAGCGCCAACCGATCTTGTCACGTTTACGGTGTCAGCTATCGCTCTAACCCTAGTGGCGTTGTTGGCTTGCTTTCTTCCCGCGCGCCGGGCAACGAAAGTCGATCCGCTGACGGCACTGAGGTATGAATAAGTTCCCATTAAACGAGTGCTAGGTGGTACGCTGAATCAACATCTTGCGGCGTGCGAGCGAGGTAAAGAAGTTACTGCAATCAGGTACTAAGTGAATGAAGGTCTCGATTACAACGGCGAGCGAGGCGGATGCGCCGGCAATTGCTGAACTTCGAACTTCCGTAGCCGAACACCTGACTGGTCAATTCGGGAAAGGTCACTGGTCTTCGGGCGTAACTGAAAAGAGTGTGCTGCGCACCATCACGACATCGCGAGTATTGGTTGCGCGGAACAACCGGGAAATCATTGGAACATTGAGGCTAGAAACGAAGAAACCTTGGGCTATCGATTTGTCTTATTTCAAGAGCGTAAATCGGCCACTTTATCTGCTCGATATGGCGGTGACACCGGATCGTCAGCGCCGAGGTATTGGCCGCCAGCTCGTTGAAGAAGCAAAGACTGTGGCCCGAGCGTGGCCGAGCGAAGCGATCCGGCTTGATGCTTATGACAGCGATGCGGGTGCGGGACCGTTCTACGCCAAATGCGGATTCCTTGAAGTTGGCAGGAAAACTTACCGAGGGGTGCCGCTTGTTTATTTTGAACTAATGCTTTGAGGTTACGTTGTAGGAGCAGTTTTTTCAAAGATTCTGATCTGGCTCGCAACGTCGTGCACCACCGTCCGGCTCTTAGGTGACGAATGGGCAATTAATGAACAGGGTGCAAATAGCTCTAAGAGTGCCGGCTAATGCCCGGCCTATGGAAGGAATATCGCCCTAGGTCGAGTTGCATAATATCAAAGAATATCCCAACTGGTTGAAAGCAAGAGAACGCCTTATACTGATTGAAATGATTTCGTCGCCTTACATTCGCACTCCCTTGCTGGCTTTAGTCTTGCCAATGGCGCTGATGTGGGTCTTTGCAGGCTGCGTTTTCTCATGTTCAGAACTCTGCGGAGCGGCGTTGGAACATCCGACTGTGTCAGCAGAAAGTAGAGTCGACGACGACAACTGCCTGGATTGTCCGTTTGTGAACGCGCCGTTCTGTGGGTTACCTGGTCGATGCGCTTGGCGGCCGCACCCAAGCGACAATGCACAGTCCGAATCTCTCCTTGGCGCCGGCTTAGATAGCTCTGAAGTTTACTCTGTCGCAGCGCTGCCGAAACCACCTGATACTACCGACCCACCACCTTTACGCTTCAGCGTCCTACGAATCTAAGCAGTACCAGCCAACAAATCGCACGCCTACGTTAATTCCTTGCTTCCACGTTCAATCAGCGGAAGCCGTGATTTTGTATTTATGCAGGAGATTAAAGATGAAGCGTTTGTTAGTGGGATTCGGGCTCTGTTTCGCGGTGGTAACACAGGTGATGGCCCAAGGCACCGCGAAGCTTGAGGGGCAAGTAGTGTGCTGCGCCGACTGTTGGGCGGAGGCCGACCGCAACAAAGTGGAGTTCGGCACAGCCGAGGATCTGTTGAAAGCTAAATCGTGTGTTGAAGGTGGAGACCCAACTTTGTTAGCAGTGCGAGAAGGAGACAGGTTCACACTCTATCAACTCGCAACCGGAAAGTTTCACTTACCGGGCAAAAACTGGCTTGAGTTTGTGGGTAAGCGAGTTGCCGTGACGGGTGCCGTGCATAGCAAGAAGGAAGTCAGGATTATCAAAGTTGATACTCTCTCAGTGTTGGCTCCAAGCCAGGCGGAACGTGACGCCGCAAACGTTCTTGGCAAAGAGGTTGATTTGAAGCTCAAGGATCTGTCAGGTAGTGAACAGAGTCTTAGTCTGTTTAAAGGGCGAATCGTAATTCTTAACTTCTGGGCCACCTACTGCATTCCATGCAAAGCAGAAATGCCGGATTTAGCTGCTATCCAGAACGAGTATGCCGCGCTGGGTGTACAGGTCATCGGTGCCTCCGCAGACGAGGCTGCAGATCGAGCGAAGGTGTTGCAGTTCATTAAGGAGACGAAAATCAACTTCCCAGTATGGATGGGAGCCACTACTGCGGACATGATGCGATTTGGTCTTGGTGGTGCGCTTCCTGGTACGGTCGTGGTAGGGAAGGACGGAAGAGTTGCAAAGGTGATCTCGGGCGTCGTGAATCAATCCGATTTGAAAAAACAGCTTGAGGCGATGCTCGCTGCGGCTGAAGCGACGAGAGTAGGTGAGTCTAAGAAGGAGGTAGCATCCGCGAAGAAACGCTCAAGTGAGGTGTCTTCGGTTCCGAGTTGACCACTTTGACCCGGCGAGGGCCGCGCCGTGAGCGGGGCAGCACAAGACAATTACAAATGGACTTATGGAGTACGCGTCATCTCGAACCAGATCGACCGTGCAAAGTGGCGTAACACGCTTACCTACAGATTTCATCCGCGGGTGACGGCTGGCATCGAGTATAACCCCCTGGCGAAAAAGGTCAGCCCGTTAGCTAATGTTGTTGCGCTCCTAGAAACACATCAGCGACCGGCTTTGATTCTGGGCACGAGCTCTGATCGGATTGGTACTCCATCTGGCCAATCGTTCTACGCGACGTTGAGCAAGAGCTTGAAGCATCACACGGGATTGCCGTTGGCTCCCTATGTCGGAATTGCCTACGGAACGTTTGACGCTCGCGCGCGCGTGATTGGCGGATTGAACATCACGGCTGGCGAGAACTGGAGTTCGACGATTTTGTTTGACGGGGTTCGCGTGCATCCCTTGTTGAACTATTCATTTGGTCGCCATCAGTTTGGTGTCATCTTCGAACGCGGAAGGCATCCGGGCGCAAGTTACAGCATTTCATTTTAGGATCGCGTTCTGCCAACTGAGCTACACAAAATCCGGGAGATTGAGAGTTAAGAAAAACCGTCTGCGTTGCTACGAAGACGATGCATACGCATAAGCCTGAGGTCTAAACTACAAGTTCACCTGGTCACGTGATCTTACCAACGCGCCGCACGAGGTCTGCGAATCGTGGGTCAGAGCGCAGAGTGTCGAAGGTGGGATCGACCCTGTGGAGGACTAGGATGAAATCACGCCCGGCGTATGCCTTTTCAAGCCAAGCAAAGGCCTCATCCTTCTCACCCAGCCCGGCATAAATGAAAGCGATGATGGTCGGCGAGATGTAGCGTCGCTTCGAGCGCTCCTTCAATTCTTCAATGACAGCTTGTGCCTCGCGCCGCTTCCCCGACAGCGCGTAGGCATATCCGAGTGAAGCCAACTCGTCAGGACTGTCGCCCGAAAGCGGAATCGCCTTTTTGTATTCCGAGATGGCCTCCTCGTACATCGCTTTCTGAACGTAAACATTCCCGATCCCCCAATGTGCCAGGCCGGAATTCGGGTCCATCTCAAGCGCCTTCCGGTACTGCTCGATCGCCTGGTCATAGCGGCGCTGTTGGTAAAGTATTTCTCCCGAGCCAATGATCTTTGCGAGCGAGAGGGGGTCGAGCTCCTGTGCACGCCTCATCTCCGCGTGCGCTTCGTCAAACCGTTCCATGGAAGCTAAGTAGTAGCCATACATCAGGTGCGCATCGGAAAAACTCTGATTGAGCTCGATAGCACGCCTGTATTCGCGCTCTGCGTTAGGCCAGTCCCAGTCGTGCAGAAGCTTGACGACACCCAAGGCGGTGTGCGCTTCGGCAAGCCCCTCATCAAGCCTCAGTGCCTCCATCGCCGCCGCTTTCGCTTTTGGGAATCCATCACCTGGCGCGAGCGCGTTGTAACCGCTGAGCAACTGGTAGGCGTCGGCCAGCCCGGCGTAGGCCGCTGCGTAGT
>DASSCG010000426.1:0-6398 GCA_035697925.1 Pyrinomonadaceae bacterium | reverse complement strand
TGGCTGCCGGGTGAATTCTTTGCAATAGATCGTCAAAGGACGGTTCGCCTTCGATGGTAATAATAATTAACTCCCCGTCAATAACGAACCGAGTGGCCTTCACCTTCAGTACTGCTTCCACGATTTCAGGGAAGTACCGGCTCAATGACTGGCCGGACTTGGATTGCAGATCGAGGGCGTCGCCATCGCGAAACGCAAGGCAGCGAAAGCCGTCCCACTTAGGTTCGTATTGCCAGTTCTTTCCGGTGGGAATTTCCTTAACCAACAGGGCTTCCATGGGAGCGAAAGATGGTTTGATAGGTAGGCTCACTACGATTCACCTTTAAAGATGGCTGTTTACTTGCTTGGAAATTCAACCGGCGTATTACGAACCGGAGTGCATCAGCATTGCCGAACGAGCCTTAGATGAAAGTTAACAGTGATCACTCTCATCACACGGCGACTGCATTACGCAATATCTGCATTCCCGGCACCTTCTTTGCTAGATCAATCCCCGAAACAACTTGTTAGCGTATTCCAGCCTTTTGAGTGCTCAAAAAAGGACACGCAGGGTGTCCTTTGTACCGGAAGACTACAATGCGGAGCTTTTTATTCCCGGCTAATCATCTTAGAGGAAAGCGATATGAAACTAAAACTTAGACCACTCGAGACACAAGTCATTGTAATTACCGGCGCTACCAGCGGAATCGGACTCGTCACGGCGAGGAAGGCAGCAGAACGGAGGGCCCGTCTCGTTCTGGCTTCTCGCAATGAAGGCGCCTTGAAGTTTCTGGCGGACGAGATTAACGCCTCCGGCGGTGAAGCCATTCATGCCGTTGCTGATGTGGGCAACGAGGAAGACGTTCGAAAAATAGCGGCGACCGCAAGGCAACATTTCGGAGGACTGGATACGTGGATCAATAACGCCGGGGTTTCAATTTATGGGAACCTGACGGATGTCTCATTAGCAGATCACCGGCGTCTATTCGATACCAATTACTGGGGCGTAGTTCATGGATCACTGGTAGCAGTGGAGCACCTAAAGCTCCGCGGAGGAGGGGCACTGATCAATATTGGGAGCGCTCTCTCTGACCGGGCCATTCCTGTACAAGGCGCATACTGCGCTTCCAAGCATGCAGTTAAAGGTTTCACTGATGCGCTTCGCATGGAACTTGAGCACGAGCAGATTCCTATCTCTGTAACTCTAATTAAGCCCGCCGCGATCGACACTCCTTATAAAGCTCACGCCAAAAATTATTTGCCGGTAGAGCCTCAGAATCCGCCTCCTGTTTACGCGCCCGAAGTCGTCGCTGATGCGATTCTCTTCTGCGCTGAAAACCCTGAACGTGACGTCTTCGTCGGCGCAGGCGGAAAAGGAATCTCAATGGCCGGTAATTACGCTCCCGAGATCACAGACAAGATCATGGAGTGGACAATGTTCGGTATGCAGGAGACCGATAAGCCAGAGACGAACGGAGAGGAAAACGCGCTCTACGAGCCCTCGGGTCCGTACGCCGAGCGGGGAGGCTACGAGGGACACGTCGCCGAAAGCAGTTTATATACGAAGGCATCACTGCATCCGATGATTGTGGGCGGATTGTTACTTGCGGGTGCTGGACTTGCTTATATCGCTTTCAGAGAGACTAGCTCTCGACTAAGAGGCAACGGGCATCACACCCAAACCGACTACTGGGGCAAAGGACAGATTAATGGATGACAACACTAAACAGACCGTCTCCGTCTGGATGGACACTGGGCCACTGGTCCAGGAAGCTCCCTTAACCGAGAGTGTCCAGGCAGACATTTGCATTGTCGGTGCAGGAATTTCCGGAATGACGACGGCGTATTTGCTGTCGAAGGAAGCAAAGCGCGTGATCGTTTTGGACGATGGCCCTGTCGGCGGAGGCATGACGGGAAGAACAACCGCTCACCTGGTCAACGCCTTGGATGATCGTTACTTCGAACTCGAACGTCTCCACGGCGAGGATGGGGCGCGGCTGGCGGCTGAGAGTCACACGGCAGCTATTGATCGTATCGAATCCATTGTTAAGGCCGAGCAAATCGATTGTGAATTTGAACGTCTTGATGGCTACCTGTTTGTTCCTCCAAACGACGCAAAGCAAATCTTGGACGATGAATTAGAAGCGTGCCTAAAGGCAGGATTGAAACTGGAAAAGGTTGAGCGGGCACCCATTGAAAGCTACGACACGGGGCCAGCCCTTCGTTTTCCAAATCAGGGACAATTTCATCCGCTCAAATATCTCGCTGGCCTGGCCAAAGCTATTCAGCGAAACGGCGGAAGGATCTATACGAACACACACGCGAGCAAGATCGAGGGTGGCGATCGCGCGACAGTTGAAACGAGCGGAGGAGCTGTGGTGACAGCTGATGCAGTTGTCGTTGCCACAAACTCGCCTGTTAATGATCTGGTCGCGATCCACACAAAGCAAGCAGCCTATCAAACCTACGTAATCGGCGCTCGTGTGCCAAAAGGCTCAGTGACCAGGGCACTTTACTGGGATACACCTGATCCTTACCACTACCTTCGAATTGAAACCGTAGGAAAAGGAGCTAACGCTTACGACGTTTTGATTGTAGGTGGTGAAGACCACAAGACGGGTCAAGAGGACGATGCCAGCAGGCGATTCGGAATCCTTGAGCGTTGGACTCGCCAGCGGTTCCCCATGATCGAGAGTATCGAGTATCGCTGGTCAGGTGAGGTACTGGAGCCGATAGACGGGTTAGCGTTCATCGGTCGCAATCCGCTTGACGAACCCAATGTATTTATCGCGACCGGTGATTCTGGTAATGGCATGACGCATGGAACCATCGCCGGCATTCTGATAACTGATTTGATCATCGGGCGCGAGAACCAGTGGGCTGAGTTATACGAACCCGCTCGCAAGACTTTGAGAGCACTGCCTGAATTCGCCCGCGAGAACCTGAATGTGGCCATGGAATATACCGGTTTGGTTACGCCGGGTGAAGTGGATTCGATCGACGAGATTAACCCGGGCAAAGGAGCGATTATTCGTCGGGGCCTGACTAAGATCGCCGTTTACAAAGACGAAAAGGGAGAGGTTCACGAACGTTCGGCAATCTGCCGGCATCTGGGCTGTGTGGTCGACTGGAACACGCTCGAAAGCACCTGGGATTGTCCATGCCACGGTTCGCGCTACGACGCGTACGGCCATGTGATTCAAGGGCCCGCGAACAGTGATCTTCCTGAAGTCGAAAGCACGGAAGCCGATAGTGGCCGGGATAGCCGCCGCCGAGGGGCGTCGAGGTAGTTCGAAAATACATCAAACAGGCAATGAGGCGCCGGCTAATAGATCGCGCTTTGTTGCCGTGAGCTTTTGGAGAGGCAAGCTGCATTACATGGCAGCAGCAGTTACGTTACTTAGGTAGGAAACATGGAGGAGATTCAAATGAGTTCATCTGCAATTTTTCCCGAAACCGGGTACCAATCCGATCGAAAAGAAAAATCCGTCAATGTGGGTTCGGTGGAGCGATGGGCGTCGGCAATCGGTGGCGGCGCGCTCGCAGTCTACGGCTTAACCCGACGTTCGAGTGGCGGTCTATTGCTCTCAGCTCTCGGAGCTGGATTACTTTACCGAGGAACAACAGGACATTGCCATGCTTACGAAGCGCTGGGGGTTAACACAGCGAGCCGGGAGAGTGACAGCGAGACAGCAGCAGTGGCTCGAGATGTCCACATAGAACACTCAATCACCATAAATAAACCTGTCAGTGAGATTTATAGCTTCTGGCGTGACTTAAAGAACTTGCCGCGATTCATGAACCACCTTGAATCTGTGACAACGCTGACGTCAGGTATAACCCGCTGGGTGGCGAAAGGGCCCGCTGACAAGCGCGTGGAATGGGATGCCGAGATCTACAACGAAAAAGAAAACGAGTTGATCTCGTGGCGCTCTTTGTCGGGATCAGAATTCGTTAACGCCGGGACGGTTCGCTTTGAACCGGCACAGGGAGGACGCGGCACCATAGTCAGACTGACAATGAACTATAACGTGCCTGGCGGACGAGTCACCGCGGCATTGGCACGACTCTTTGGCCAAGCGCCGGAACAACTCGCAGCAGAAGATCTAAGGCGGCTGAAACAGATTATGGAGACAGGAGAGATCGCCACCATCGAGGGCCAGCCTTCAGGTCGCGCACAGCACGCTCACCCGATCGCTCTACACGAAACAGGTGATCGGACAAGCGAAAAATTAATTGGCCGCGCGAAAACACAGACCGCTTAATAGATTCGAAGACGAGCTGCGTTTTAGGGGGCGTCCCTCCGTGGGCGCCCTGCGGCCGAAATCGGGTGCCCGAGGAGGCACGCTTTTACAAGGTCAACAGCGTTCTTCGGTTGACCAAGGAGGAAGAGATGAGAGCAGTTTGTTGGAATGGTAAGTATGACGTCAGAGTCTACGACGTACCTGATCCCAAGATACTCAATCCCCATGACGCAATTATAAGAATAACAAGCACGGCTATCTGTGGATCCGACCTCCACCTTTACAACGGGTACATTCCCACAATGGAAAAAGGCGACATCCTGGGTCACGAGTTTATGGGTGAAGTTATAGAGGTGGGTAGCGCGGTTAGAAATCTCGCCAAGGGTGATCGCGTAGTCGTACCTTTCACCATCGCGTGCGGCCAGTGTTTCTTTTGCAAGCAACAGCTATGGTCTGCCTGCGACAACACGAATCCCAATGCCTCAATGGCGGAAAAGCTTTATGGATTTTCCGGATCAGGACTGTTTGGTTACTCACACATGATGGGTGGCTATGCAGGTGGGCAGGCAGAGTACGTGCGTGTTCCCTTTGCAGATGTCGGCCCGGAAAAAATTCCGGAAGGCCTGGAAGATGAGCAAGTGCTTTTTCTTTCCGACATATTTCCCACTGGCTACATGGCCGCTGAAAATTGCAACATCCGTCCGGGAGACACTGTCGCGATTTGGGGCTGTGGTCCGGTTGGGCAATTCGCAATTAAGAGTGCTTACCTGCTGGGCGCTGAACGCGTGATCGCGATCGACAATGCGCCGGAACGACTACGAATGGCTGCCGAGCAGGGTGGTGCACTAACTCTGAATTTTGATGACGAAGACATCTTCGACAAGCTCAAGGAAATGACCGGGGGTCTCGGTCCTGATGCCTGCATCGATGCCGTTGGATTAGAGGCGCATGGGACAAGCATCGATGCCATTTATGATCGGGCGAAGACGGCTTTATACATGGGAACTGATCGGCCACATGCTTTGAGGCAGGCAATTCACGCTTGCCGCAAAGGAGGTACGGTCTCGGTTCCCGGAGTGTACGGAGGTTTTCTCGACAAGATTCCTTTCGGGGCGGCCTTCGCAAAGGGTCTGACCTTTAAGATGGGTCAAACTCATGTCCACAAGTACATGAAGCCATTGCTTTCGAAGATTGAGAATGGGGATATCGATCCATCGTTCGTTATAACCCATCGGCTGAGTCTCGATGATGCTCCCAGCGGGTATGAAACGTTCAAGAAGAAGAATGATGAGTGCATCAAAGTAGTCTTGAAGCCGTAACAGGCTGTTGATAACACGTCCGATCCACGGAAACACGCGCGGAGCATTCAGCTTGTTTTCGTGGATCGATTTATCCGGAGGAACTCAATGTCAGACAAGGATCGGCAGAAAAAGGACGGGGGAAATAAGGATAAGAAGAATCAACGGATGCGAGAGAGTGTCGAAGCCCGCAAGCAACAGAATCCGACTGCTCGGCAAAAAGAGAAACACGAAGCAAAGATGACAAATACAGTTCCTGAGGGAGCGGCACGAATGAGGAAGAAATAAGTTGTTAGTGGGTCAAGAGGGGTTGTGTCCTAAATTTGAGAGACGGCGTTCTTGAGATAAAACGATCCACGAAACTCCACTAATAACACGTAGTGTTTAGTGATATTTCGTGTGATTTCGTGGATCGTTCTTCTTTTTCGCCCAAGACACGAACCGCTTCTTTGAGAGTGCGAGATTACGAGACTATCCAGTAACGGGGATTGGGTTCTGGGTTAGGAGAAAGTCATTTCTCATTTGTCATTTCCCATTGGTGGAGACAATTTCAAGTGCAACCCATCGACGATGTTGAACCCCAATGACAAATGACAAATGAGACATGAAAAATGGTAAATGAGTTTTTCGGCTTAACTTGCCGCTCTACTCACCCCGCCGCGGCCATATCCGCCTCGCTAATATCAAAATTCGCGGAAACTTTTTGCACGTCGTCGTGGTCTTCCAGGGCCTCCATTAGCTTAAGCATTTGTTTGGCCTCGGCGCCTTCGAGTTTCTTGTACTCCTTTGCAACCATCTCGATCTCCGCCACCTGAGGCTCAACGCCTGCCTTCTTGACTGCTTCCAGTACTTTATCGAAATCCCCTGGTGCAGTGAT
>DASSCG010000425.1:0-4012 GCA_035697925.1 Pyrinomonadaceae bacterium | reverse complement strand
CAGCAAACGGAATGGCCTCGACCCCTGCTGAAGCTAAGCAGGTGGCTGAAACAATTGGCTATCCAGTCCTGGTGCGACCCAGTTATGTGCTTGGCGGCAGGGCAATGGCGATTGTCTACGACGAAGAGAGTCTTGATAACTACGTGCGCACTGCAGTGGGTTTTACTCCAGATCGGCCAGTGCTGATTGATAAGTTTCTCGAGCAGGCGGCTGAGTTTGATGTGGACGCGCTGGCTGACGAAAAGACGTGCGTGATTGCGGGTATCCAGGAGCACATTGAAGAAGCCGGCATCCATTCCGGCGATTCATCCTGTGTACTGCCGCCAGTCCGCATCGACCCTGAGCACATCGAAACCATGCGTCACTACACGCGCACACTGGCGACGGCGCTCTCAGTGCGAGGGTTAATGAACATTCAGTTTGCTATCAAGGATCACCGCGTATATGTGTTGGAAGTAAACCCACGGGCCTCGCGTACTGTGCCGTTTGTTTCTAAGGCGACCGGGGTTCCGATTGCGCGAGTTGCAGCATTGGTGATGGCCGGGAAGCCTCTGGCTGATTTCGCTTTACCTGAAGATCTAACTGTTAACCGTTTCTTCATCAAGTCTCCAGTCTTTCCATTTGTAAAATTTCCTGGGGTGGATCCAATTCTGGGGCCTGAAATGCACTCGACTGGTGAGGTGATGGGGATTGGCCAGACCTTTGGAGAAGCTTATGGCAAAGCCATGGTTGGGGCTGGCTTGTCGTTGCCGCGCAAGGGCACTGCGTTTTTGAGTGTCAACGACACTGATAAGGGGCAGGCCGTTATCATTGCCCGCAAACTCGTCCGTCTTGGATTTCAGATTATAGCAACGTTAGGAACTGCCGCTCGTCTGAAGGAAGTTGGGTTGAAAGTAGAAACAGTTTTTAAGGTTAATGAAGGTCGACCAAACATCGTCGACCACATCAAACGCGGAGACGTAGCATTAGTTATTAACACTCCCCTGGGCCGTGCGTCTCACTTCGATGAACAGGCTATTCGCCGCGCAGCGTTGCAGTACAGCGTCCCGTGCGTCACCACCATGACCGGTGCGCAGGCAATAGTCGAGGCACTGGTCGCCTTCGGCGGGGATGAGCCTGTCAAGGTTCGTTCCCTCCAGGAATTGCACGCGGTAGGAAGTCCCGTGGCGCGTTGATAACAGAACAAGGGAGAGTTTAATGAAGAAAATTACTGCATTAGCATTTGTCTTCGTCTTGGTTTTGTCGTCGCTCCCTGTGTTTGCAGACGACGGAATGTGGACATTTGACAATCCGCCCCGGAAACAGTGGAAGGAGAAATACAACTTCGAACCAACCGACGCCTGGCTGGACCATGTGAGGTTATCGTCCGTCAAGGTTGAAGGTTCATCCGGTGCTTTTGTATCACCCAATGGCCTGCTTATGACCAATCAACACGTGGCCAGCGGTCAGTTGCAAAAACTCTCTACAAGGGATCGTAATCTGAGGCGCGATGGCTTTTACGCGGGAACGCCGGCGGAGGAATTAAAGTGCCCGGACCTGGAAGTTACTGTGCTGGTTTCGTTTGAGGATATAACGGCGCGTGTACAAGGTGCCGCAAAACCTGGGGCTTCGGACAAGGAAGCCAATGAAGCTAGGAATGCGCAGATGGCCGCGATCGAAAAGGAGTCTACCGACAAGACTGGCCTACGCAGCGAAGTGGTTACTCTTTATCGAGGTGGTGAGTACTGGCTTTATCAGTTCAAGAAATATACGGATGTTCGGCTGGTCTTTGCGCCTGAGGAGCAGATTGCGTTCTTTGGCGGCGATTACGACAACTTCACTTATCCGCGTTATTGCCTCGACGTTACTTTTTTCCGTGTCTATGAGAATGGTCAGCCTTTGAAAACTCAGAATTACCTTAAGTGGTCCGCTCAAGGCCCCGCCGACGGAGAATTCGTTTTGGCAATTGGTAATCCCGGATCTACCAATCGTCTGCTAACCCTGTCGCAAGTGCAATATCAACGTGATGTGGGAAATCCGCTTCAGATGCAGGTGTGGACCGCCAGACGTGACGCTCTCATGCGCTACAGCGAAACCGGCGCTGAACCTGCACGCCGCGCTTTAAATACTGTGCGCAGTCTTTCCAACGCAATCAAACGTCTCGTAGGGCAGCAGGATGGTTTAAGTAATCAACGCGCGATGGCGAAGAAGGAGCAGGACGAAAAAGCATTGCGAGCAGCTGTTGCAAGTAAACCGGAGTTACAAAAGGCTTACGGCGGCGCCTGGGAGGAGATTGCCAATGCTTACAAAGAACTGCCGACTAACGCGAAACGAATGGCTTTCTCGACCATAAGCTATTCACGCCTGGGGCAAATTGCTTCGACACTGGTTCGTTATTCAGAGGAGATTGGAAAACCAAACCAGTCGAGGTATGAAGAGTTTCGTGACTCAAAGTTGGAATCGCTGAAATTTAGTCTCTTCTCACCCGCACCAATCTATCCAGATTTGGAAGAGGCAATTCTTGCCTCCTGGTTAACAGACGCGCAGCAAGCTCTGGGAGCTGACGATCCATTCGTTCGGGCTGCGTTGCAGGGGTCGACTCCTGCGGAGGCAGCCAAGAGCGCAGTCGCCGTAACGAAGCTCGCTGATGTTGCCGTTCGCAAGGCGCTGTTTGAAGGTGGGGCAGAAGCTATTAAGAAAAGCGACGATCCACTGATCGCCCTGGCTCGCAGGATCGAGCCAGTTATTCGCGAGCTGCGTGCATGGAACGAAGACAAGATTCAGAGTGTGGAAACCGCCGTTGGACAGAAAATTTCCGCCGCTCGCTTCGCAGTATTAGGGCGAAATGTGTATCCGGATGCTAACTCCAGCCTGCGGATCAGCTTTGGCCGAGTATTGGGATATGAGGAAGACACAACCCTGGTGCCATACAAAACAACTTACAGTGGACTGTATGACCGAGCTGCTAGTTTTGACGAGAAGGTTCCCTACGACTTGCCGGCGCGGTGGAGAGACGGTAGAGCCAAGCTGGATCTCGCAACACCAATGAACTTCGTCTACACGGCTGACACGATCGGAGGTAATTCGGGTAGTCCAGTCATCAATCGAAATGCCGAAGTGGTGGGTCTAAACTTCGACAGCAACATTCAAAAACTGCCTAACCGGTATTGGTATGTGGATGAAGCTGACGGTGGACGAGCGATCGCCGTTCATAGTGCTGCAATTATTGAGGCGTTAAGAAAGATGTATGGAGCCGAGAAGCTGGCCTCGGAAATCACTGGTCGGTAGCAGCGAATGCCCACTTATCTGCAGTAAAGAAGTGCGTGGAACAAATGCCAACGCAAATTCGGTCAATTGTAATAACAGTCAGCGATGCATGTTCGCGCGGCGAGCGTAGGGACGAGTCAGGTGAAACGTTAGTTGAATTGCTAAGCGAAGTCGGGGCGGAGATTCTGGAAACGAAGATCGTTTCGGATGATTTGGAGCCACTTGCTGAGGTCTTGCGCGCTTTTGCTGAACGAGGTGACACCAATCTCATTGTTACGACGGGCGGTACGGGGCTGGGACCTCGGGATAACACTCCCGAAGCCACCCTCAGAGTTATCGAGCGCCAAGCACCGGGTATTGTTGAAGCAATGCGGAACGAAACCCTGAAGCATACGCCCATGGCGATGATCTCGCGCGGAGTCTGTGGCATCCGGTCCGGCACGCTGATTATTAACCTTCCAGGATCACCTAAAGCTGTGCGCGAGAGTTTTGCAGTAATCGCGCCCGTCCTCAAACACGCTGTGGCTTTACTAGCCGGACAGGTGTCGCATTCCACCACCACTCGCAGTAAATCGAACAATTAGTGGTTACAACATGAGCACCGGCCCTGTAGCGCTGTGATCCCTAAGCCAACTGCCATTCTGAAAACGGTTCCAACGGTTTCTCTTGAAAGACATCACCGAGTTTGACATCTATAACTTCGTCTTTTCTGAAGAGCAGTTAATATTCTTTTAAAACTCCCTCGTTGACATTGCTCTTGTGCGGC
>DASSCG010000424.1:0-3866 GCA_035697925.1 Pyrinomonadaceae bacterium | reverse complement strand
CCTCCCGCCGCTCCCGTTTGCTGATAGAGCGCTTCGGCGAGCTTGTGAGAAGCGGTCTGCAATTTATTGAAGGCGTCATTAAGTTTTTCAGTGCCGCCTTCCTGCAACGCCGTCTTAGCTTCGGCAATTGCGGCTTCCACTTCAGTCGCCACGGCGCCTACTTTTTCGCGATTGTCGTTGAGGGTCTTCTCCATCTGATACGTTAGACCGTCCAGGCGGTTCCGAGCCTCGATTTCCTCTCGCTTTTTAGCGTCATCAGCGGCATGCGCTTCAGCGTCGCGCATCATCTTATCGATCTCGTCTTTAGCAAGACCGGACGATGCGGTGATTGTGATCTTCTGCTCCCGACCTGTACCCATGTCTTTGGCAGACACGTTAACAATCCCGTTCGCGTCGATGTCAAATGTCACTTCCACCTGAGGCATTCCTCGAGGTGCCGGTGGGATACCAACTAGATGAAATTTGCCCAGTGTACGGTTGTCGCCGGCCATTTGACGCTCACCCTGTAACACGTGAACTTCAACTGACGTCTGGTTGTCAGAGGCAGTGGAGAAAATTTCCGACTTCCGTGTGGGGATCGTGGTATTGCGTTCAATGAGCTTTGTGAATACACCGCCCAGTGTCTCGATACCCAAACTCAAAGGGGTAACATCCAGCAGCAGGATGTCAGTTTTCTCGCCCGACAACACACCGGCCTGAACGGCAGCTCCGATCGCGACCACCTCATCTGGATTGACGCTCTTGTTGGGCTCTTTGCCAAACACATCTCGAACTAACTGCTGAACTTTGGGAATCCTCGTCGATCCACCGACCAGAACCACTTCGTCGATTTTCTTAGCATCGAGTCCTGCATCCTTTAACGCCTGCTCCACCGGTGGGCGGAGTCTTTGCAGGATTGGATCAGCCAATTGCTCAAACTTGGAGCGAGTGAGCTTCATTGCCAGATGTTTTGGTCCCGACTGGTCTGCCGTAACGAAAGGAAGATTTATTTCGGTCTCCATGGTACTCGAAAGTTCAATCTTCGCTTTCTCCGCAGCCTCCTTAAGACGCTGCAACGCCATTTTGTCACTGGAAAGGTCGATGCCCTGATCGCGTTTGAATTCTTCGATGATCCATTCAATCAAACGTTCATCAATGTCGTCACCGCCCAGGTGTGTATCGCCGTTAGTCGATTTCACTTCGACAACGCCTTCGCCGACTTCCAGGATCGAGATATCAAAAGTACCGCCGCCAAAATCAAAAACCGCGATGGTTTCGTCCTTCTTTTTGTCCAGACCATAAGCCAGTGCCGCGGCGGTGGGCTCGTTGACGATTCTCATCACTTCCAAGCCAGCAATTTTGCCCGCATCTTTAGTTGCCTGGCGCTGGGAGTCGTTGAAATAGGCAGGAACCGTGATCACCGCCTTGTCGATCTTCTGACCGAGATAGTCCTCAGCGGATTGCTTCATCTTTTGTAAGATAATCGCGGATATCTCAGGAGGACTCCATTCCTTTCCTCCGGCTGCAATGCGCACATCACCGGTTCCGCCCTGAACTTTGTAAGGTACCTGTTTAATCTCTTCCGTCACTTCGTTATAGCGACGGCCCATAAAACGCTTAATCGAATAGACTGTGTTCTCAGGGTTGGTCACAGCTTGCCGTTTGGCAACCTGGCCGACTAGCCGGCTCCCATCCTTGGTAAAAGCCACAACAGACGGGGTAGTACGGCCTCCTTCGGAGTTGGTGATGACGGTTGGCTCGCCGCCTTCCATCACCGCGACTACCGAATTGGTTGTTCCCAAATCAATTCCTATAATCTTGTTACTCATCTATTTTATCTCCCAGCCAAATTAGCCGCCTGATCAGAGCCCATCGGGGGCGGCGACTCGTGCACCCCTTGTAAAAAGCCGGATATACCAGCAATAAGTTGAACGCCGCGCTAATATAATACCTGAGTCTCTCGCTGTCAACTTTATTGGGCTGGATTTGGGCAGGCTCTATGACTGCTGTTAGCTCGGAGGGGGTTCTTCAGAAGACGTCCGGTCCTCGTTCAGCAGTTTGGAAGCAAAAAAGACGTAATGCGCGCCTGAAAGTATCGCGAAGGCGAAAACCGTGGCGTACAGGGTCGGAAGGTAATACCCAGTTCCGTACGGGACGCTTGCCGCGAACATGATTATGGCGATGGCGAGTATTTGGACTGTTGTGTTGAACTTTCCCAACCAGGAAGGGCGAAACCCACGAAACCCGGTCATAATATTGATGGCAGCCGCTCCCACCACAATAAAGACGTCGCGGCTAATTACGGCAATAGTTACCCAAAATGGAATGGGAAGGTGGTTGGGTAACGGTTGAGGGAAAACACTGCGCATCGACAGAACTACGAAGGCCGTGACCAGCATTAATTTGTCGGCAATCGGGTCAAGTACGGTACCAAGTTGCGACTTCTGGTCGAATCGCCGGGCTAGAAGTCCGTCAAGCCCATCAGTTACTCCCGCCACCACAAAAACGAAAAGCGCTAAAAGAAAGCGTTGGTAAAAGATTAGTGTTACAAATACGGGAATGAGCACCATCCGGAAGATGGTGAGCATATTGGGGACGGTAACAATCCTGGAGGACATTAAAACTTAGGCATCTTGGGGAATCGGGGCGGAGATTGCTTTGGACTCGCTATAAACCAGCCGTCTAATGCTTTCGAAGTTCCAGCAGTGATACTTCCGGAGGGCACCCGTACCGCACAGGCAGCACAACTGTGCCGAGACCTCGGGTGACATAGATTTGTGTTTCGCCTTGCCGTCCGAGGCCGCGAAGCAGGCGTCGCCGGGGACGTCCCGAAGCACTGCGCTCTGAGCGCAAAGTGACTTGTCCACCATGCGTATGACCGCTTAAGACTAGATCCACACCAGCTCGAGCAGCTCGCCGTAGAATAATTGGATTATGCGCAAGCAAGAGCTTTAGCTCCTCGTCGCGAGAGCCGGCCAACGCTAGGGGCAAATCCTCTAGTCCGACCATTGTGTCGTCCACTCCCGCTAACCAGAACGCCTCTCCATTTTTCTCAAACCGCATTCCCTGATTAATCAGAACTGTAATTCCCTCCGCTCGAAAAAGGTCGGTAATCAACGCGGCGTCGGTCCAATGATCGTGATTGCCGAGAACTGCGAAGACGCCATGGCGGGCTCTAAGACGCCCAAGCAATTCAGCACAGGGGGCGGCGAACCGGCGCTCATGGGAAATGTAGTCGCCAGTCAATGCGATGATGTCCGGCTGCAAGCGGTTAGCTGCGTTCACAGCGCGCTCAATCTGTTCTCTGCTGGTAAACGGACTGTGATGAATATCTGAGAGATGAACTATTCGGAACCCTTCGAAAGCCTCTGGCAGCCGACGCAGGTAAATCGCGTGGTGCTCGACAGTGAGCATGAACGGTTCGCTGAACGCTGAACGAGCCGCCTGACTGAGGTTTAGCGCCAGCGACCTCAGCGGCGTTTCACCAGCCCTACCTACAAACGGTGCCAAACGCCCCCGCTGCTTCCGCCTAATTTGCGTTCTCATAGTTGATCGAGAGAGGCTTTGGGCCGCATTCCTGCCAGACCGACCCAATAGAATGGCGCATTATAGTCATCGCCATCTATCGACGCAAACCACAATTGCTTTTATTGAAGCCGCGAGTGTTACGAAAGTTTTGCGAAATAGTTAATATTGTGCTTGACAGGTCACGAAACGGCTGTATAATTTCATACAAGACGACAAGTTCTTTGGATTGACGCAAGGAATCGGTGCTTCTTTTTGGGAGATTCCAGTTTATTCATTTGTTGAGGCTTTATCTCGCCGTCTAAAACGCACCGCCTGGACGATAGGATCGTACAAAGGACGATTCGAGTCTCTGCCATTTG
>DASSCG010000423.1:0-17350 GCA_035697925.1 Pyrinomonadaceae bacterium | reverse complement strand
GGAGCTTAACACCCTCGCCACCGAAC
Organism: Pyrinomonadaceae bacterium; assembly: GCA_035697925.1. Classification (GTDB taxonomy): domain Bacteria; phylum Acidobacteriota; class Blastocatellia; order Pyrinomonadales; family Pyrinomonadaceae; genus PSRF01. The sequence goes on along the minus strand of DASSCG010000423.1, from coordinate 17,324 downwards.
TAGGGTCCGATGTCCCATTCTTTCTACGAGGTGGCAGGGCATTGGGCGTTGGAACGGGAACAACGCTTAGGTCACTGCCCGATGTGCCGCCCCAGAACCTTCTAATCGTCGCTCCCGTTGCTACGGTAGCCACGCACGAAGCCTATAAAGCATTGAGTTCAGCTACCTTGACAACATGTGACTCGGACTCTATCCTTGCTATTTCGCGTGGCTCATCGAATTTGTCCGATTGCGATCCGTGGGTTCGCGATGACGAGCTACGGAACGATTTTGAGCAGGTGATCTTTGATATTGAGCCTGAGATCGGGCAAGTTAAGAATGCTCTGCTTCAGGCTGGTGCTCGCAGCGCTTTGCTGGCTGGAAGCGGTTCGAGCGTTTTTGGTATCTTTGACAACCGGGAGGCGCAGCAGCGCGCAATTGAGCAGATTCGGGCGGAAAGCGGCTGGCGCATCTTTCCCTGTGAGACTCTTTCTCGCGAACAATACGTTCAAGCGATGGAGTCCTGTGGTACTTCGCTCTTACGCTCATTTGATCTGCAATCCGATACTGGGGCGTAGCCAAGTGGTAAGGCACCGGTCTTTGGAACCGGCATTCGTAGGTTCGAATCCTCCCGCCCCAGCCACTTTTCAAGTAATAAGTAATCAGTGAAAGGTGTTGAGGAACTCTTCTGACTTTGCAACTGCTAGCTTGTTACTGACGTTATGGGCACGACCGGCGGTATAAAAATCTTTTCCGGGAACGCGAACCCGAAATTGGCGGAAGAGATTTGTCGCCACTTGGGCTGTGACATGGGTCGGGCGTTTGCCGAACGTTTCTCGGATGGTGAGTTTAACTTCCAGATTGATGAGAATGTTCGTGGCGGTGACGTCTTTATTGTCCAGCCAACGTGCCCGCCGACTGACGAGCACTTGATGGAGTTGCTGGTGATGCTCGACGCTTTCCGTCGGTCATCTGCAGAACGCATCACGGCAGTCATTCCGTACTACGGATATGCGCGGTCTGACAAGAAAGATCGTCCGCGAGTGCCGATCTCGGCCAGACTAGTAGCGAATCTAATTACAGTCGCCGGTGCGGATCGTTTGCTGACAATGGATCTGCACGCGGCACAGATTCAGGGGTTCTTTGATATTCCGGTGGACCACTTGTATTCGGCACCAGTCTTGATTGGTTATTATCAGGACAATAAATTGCCGAATCTGACGGTAGTGGCCCCCGACACTGGAGGCGCGGAAAGAGCGCGCGCCTATGCAAAACGTCTCGACGCGGAACTTGCGCTATGTGACAAGCGACGCGAAAAGGCAAATGTGGCAGAAGTAATGAACGTGGTAGGCGACGTCCGTGGCCGTAGTTGTTTGGTAGTCGATGATATGTGTGACACGGGCGGTTCGCTGACGAAGGTCGCCCGTGCTTTGAAAAATGCCGGAGCTGAACGGATACATGCTTGCTTTACTCATCCGGTTTTGTCAGGTAAGGCGGTTCATCTCCTGGAGCAGTCAGAGATCGAGCAGATAATTGTCACTAATACAATTCCACTGCGCGATCATGCTTGTGAGTCAGAGAAAATAAAAGTACTTAGTATCGCGCCGCTTCTGGCGAAAGCGATCAAGTCGATCCACGAGGAAACCAGCGTTTCCTCGCTCTTCGTATGAAGGGCAAACACTGATGGCTTAAAAAGAAGACCATCAGCGACCGGCGGGGATTTCCAATCGCCGATTGCCAATTGCCGATTAGAAACTAAAGCCATCTCTCTGGCTTCTACGTTGATAAACTCAGCGTTTTAATTTTGAAATCGGCATTCGGCAATTGGCAATCGGCAATGTTCCCGGGTCGCTGAACGTCTGTAATAGAGGTGATTATGGCTGAGAATAAAGACATAACGGTAAAGGCTAGAGTCCGTGAGGGCCGCGGCAAGAACGACGCCCGGCGGACCCGTCGAGAGGGATTGATCCCGGTAACGGTTTATGGCGGAGGCGCCGAAACCGTGGCAGCTGCTGCTCCTCTTAATGAGCTGGCGGCAATCCTCAGATCTGAAGCTGGACGAAACACGATCTTCACTATTGATATCGAAGGCGTAGGCGCCAGCGAAGTAATGTTCCACGACAGGCAAATCGATCCTGTGCGCAGCCGATTGCTGCACGCCGACTTCCAGCGGTTGGTTAAGGGACAAAAAATCGAAGTCACCGTTCCGATCCACCTTGTTGGTGACCCCGTCGGTGTTCGAGAAGAACAGGGAATCCTCGAACAGATCATCCGTGAGATCGAGATTCGTTGCGAGCCTCGGGAGATTCCGGATGCGATCGATGTTGACGTCTCTAATCTGGGCGTTCACGATGTACTGCACGTTTCTGACATCCAGGTAGGCGCAAATATTGAAATTCTCAACGAACCAGAGACCGTAATCGCAACGGTCGGTATCGTGAAGGAAGAGCCCGTGGCTGCACCGGTAGTTGAGGTCGAAGGCCAGGCCGAGCCGGAAGTAATTGGTAAGGGCAAGAAGGAAGATGAAGGCGCCGAGGAAGTCGAGAAGGGCGACAAGGGTAAGAAGGAGTGACGGCTCCAATTGCCAATTGCCAATTTTCAATCGGCTTAAGTTGAGTCGTTACTTCGAAACGGTTGAATTCTGACTGTGTAAGGCTGGGAGGAATGTCGCATTTGACCGTCACTGAGTTCCAATCGGCAACTGGCAATTGGCAATTGGCAATGTAATGCGTCTTCTCGTAGGTTTAGGAAACCCGGGGGCCGAATATGACTGGACGCGTCATAATCTCGGGTTCATGTTAATTGACAAGCTGGCTAACGATGTCGCGACTGAGGTCAACAAGCGCGAATGCCGGGCGCTGGTAGGCCGAGCCGACATCGCGGGAGTGGCAGTCAAACTCGTCAAACCGCAGACGTACATGAACCTTAGCGGAGAAGCGGTTCGTTGCCTGGTCGTCAGACACAAAGTAGAACCACTGGCCGAGAACTTGATCGTCATATCCGACGATCTGGCCTTGCCCTTCGGCAAGATTCGTATTAGGGAGCGCGGTTCTGCCGGCGGGCACAACGGTTTGAAATCGATAATCGGTTGTATTGAGACTAGTGAGTTTATCCGGTTACGAATCGGTATCCAGCCTGATCACCCGGTTAGCGATGCCAAGCGCTTTGTCCTGGACGTGATGCCCAAGGCGACGCGAGTTGAAGTTGAAAAGATTCTGGAACGAAGCGCAGAGGCGCTTAAAACCATCCTTAGAGATGGTGTTCGGAAAGCAATGGCAGAGTTTAATTGATTGCCAACTGCCGATTGGCAATTGCCAATTTGTAAAAATTGGATTCGCACTTGGTTCTGCAATCGGCAATTGAAAATCAAAAATATTGATAGCCTTCTTGCTTCATCACATGAGATGAGGCTGGACATCCATAAGGAGGATGATTTTGGAAACACCCAGACAATATGAAGTAGTCTTCATCGTCGATCCCGGCGCTGACGACGATGAGGTCAATCGCCTCACAGAAAACCACAAACAGATCGTCACTGATCAAGGCGGCGTCATCACTAAGTCAGAAAGTTGGGGCAAACGTCCACTGGCTTATGAGATCCTGCATAAGACTGAAGGCACTTTTGTGCTGATGGAGATTGAAGGCTCTGGTGGCGAAATCGCCGAGTTGGAACGGCGCATGCGCGTTAACGACCGTATCATTCGCTATCTAACCGTTCGGGTAGACGAAGATCGACGTCGTGCCGAAAAGTTCAAGGAGCGCCGTACTCGCAAGGCTGCAAAAAGGCCGACGTCCCGTGGTGGAGCGCCACGCGGGCCAGTAGTGCCTGAGTTTGCCGCTGCCGACGAGAATGATGAAGGCTAAATGATTTTAGATCTCAGATTTTAGATTTTTGATTGGCCATCATAAGTGTTGAACTGCTAGCGGCGACACAACAATCGCAAATCAAAAATCAAAAATGTCAATTTCTTGAGGAAATACTATGTCGAGCAACTATGAAGACCGCAACCGCGGATACAACGGCGATGAGGATATGGACCGTGGGCGGCCCATGCAATCAAGGGGCGGCCGTCGTATGCACAGAAGAAGAATTTGCCGTTTCTGTATTGAGAAAGCTGATCTGATCGACTTCAAAGACGTCAGACTCTTGCAGAACTATATTCCCGAGCGCGGCAAAATTATCCCCCGACGGATTACCGGCAACTGCGCCACTCACCAGCGGATGCTGGCCGAGGCTATTAAGCGGGCACGCAATATCGCGCTGCTGCCTTACACGACCGACTAAAAGGAGCGCGAAACATGGCACATACTAAATTACTCTTACGAGAAGACGTGGATGACCTCGGTGCCCGAGGAGAGATAGTCAGAGTCAGGTCCGGGTATGCACGCAACTTTCTGTTACCGCGGAAGCTCGCAGTGGAAGCGACAGCCGGTAACGTCAAGCAAATTGAGCGTGAACGCGCAGTACTTTTGAAGAAGGAAGCTGGAGAGCGCGCCACGGCAGACGCCCAGGCGGAACAAATGCGTTCACTGGTACTGAATTTCGAGCGTAAGTCAGGGGAGCAAGGCGCGCTTTACGGTTCAGTCACTTCGATGGATATCGCCGAAGCCTTAAAAAGCAAAGGCTACGACATTGATCGTCATCGAATTCACCTTCGCGAGCCACTTAAACGGGTAGGAGATTTCACCGTGCCTCTGCGCTTACATCGCGAGGTGTCAGTCGACCTGCAGGTGAAAGTTTCACCAGAGGGCCAGGTAATTGTGGGCCACATGACTCCGGAGCAAGAAGCTGAGCTCGCAAAGAAATTGGAACGCGAGACGGCTGAAGAGTCTTCAGACTAAGAAACTAAAAAACAACTACCCACGATTGCAAATTTTGGTGCCCTGTTGGGCGCTGTAGTATAGTCCGAGACGCTGCAAGTTTTCTGTTGCTTGCAGCGTCTTTATTATGTGAAGCATCAGTTCTGCCCTCATTTTAGAAACAATTAACAATGGCCACTCCTGATCCCGCCCGCGAGCAATCTCTCGAACGCCCTTTGCCTAACAGCGCCGAAGCCGAGCGCGCCATCCTTGGAGGTATAGTCTTAGATAACGGCCTTATCAGCCAGGCCATTGAACTGCTGAGGCCGGAAGACTTTTACGTGCCATCGCACCGTCGGATTTTTGTCGCGATGATTGCCTTATTCGAACGTGGTGCTGAGATTAATCCGATTCTTATTGGCGAAGAGCTGAAGAAAGAGAGCGCTCTGGAATCGGTTGGTGGCATCAGCTTCATTACGAATCTGACCTACGGCTTACCTCATTCAACCAACATTGCTCATTACGCCAAGGTCGTACGCGGCAAATCGATGCTGCGTCAGCTGATTAAAGCTTCAAATAAGATCACGCAGGAGGCGTTGGAGCAGGAAGACGAACCCGAAATTATTCTGGACCATGCCGAGCAAGCGATCTTTCAGCTGGCTGATGAGCGCATCCGGCAAGGCTTTGTTCACGTCAAGCCGATCGCGGAACAGCTGCTGGAAAAGGTCCAGGAGATGGAGGGCCGGGCTGCGGTTTTAACCGGCCTGACCACTGGCTTTGCCGATTTGGACAAGATGACTTCGGGATGGCAACGCCAAGATCTGATAATCGTTGCCGCTCGACCCTCAATGGGGAAAACAAGCTTCGCCTTGATGCTGGCGGAAAACGCGGCCATACATGCCGGTGCTGTAGTGGGAATCTTTTCCTTGGAAATGTCGAAGGAAGCGTTGGTGATGCGCCTGCTTTGTTCGCAGGGGAACATCGATGCGCAACGTTTTCGAAATGGTTTTCTTTCACGTCCTGAATGGGCCCAGATTGCGAAATCGTTGGGAACACTGGCCGACTCGAAGATCTTTCTCGATGACACGGCCGGTATTTCAGTGCTCGAGATGCGAGCCAAGTCTCGCCGTCTCGCTGCTGAGCAGAAGAAGCTTGATCTTATTATTGTTGACTACCTGCAGTTGATGTCGGGTTCCGCAAAACGCTTTGAATCGCGTCAGCAGGAAGTCTCGCAGATCTCTCGCGAGCTAAAGGCGTTGGCTAAGGAGATGAACGTTCCGGTGGTGGCGCTCTCGCAACTATCTCGCGCTCCGGAATCCCGCTCAGATCATCGCCCACAACTAGCAGACTTGCGCGAGTCGGGAGCGTTGGAACAGGACGCTGACGTGGTGGCTTTCATCTATCGCGAAGAGCAATACAAAACTCCGGAAGAGAGGAATAGCCTGCCTGAGGATCAGAAGAACGTTGCCGAATTGATTGTGGCCAAGCAGCGCAACGGACCCACCGGAACAGTTGATCTTCGCTTTACCCCGTCGAGCATGCGCTTCGATAATCTGTATCGTGAGTAGTTCCTCCTCGCCGACAAAGGAAGGCAAGTATGCAACTACGTAATTACCCGTTGCTCCTCACTACCATACTTGTAGCATTAGTTTCGGGGTGGTGCGGTAAAGACGATCCTCCCAAACAAGGGAACAGCGTTACGCCTGACGCACCTGCGTTAAAAAGCGCGGCGCCTCAAAGGCTCCTGACTGCCAGCGGCGAAGAAGTCACGTTTTTCCCTTCCTACGGATATAGGGAGGGAAACGGCTGGACTATCAATGTCCGTGGTTGGGTGCATCAGAACAGAGACCCAGTGAACAAGATCGTGACGAAGCTGGTGGCTGCGGTCGCGACCGTGAGAGGCAAGTGTGACTCAGCAGAGATAGCCAATTTTCAATCGCGCTCAAACGACTTTGAGGACGATGATAAGTCGCTCGAGAAAGTAATCATCAAATTCGACTTCGACCCGGAAGCAAAGTTGTATGAGTTTAATAAGCGAAGTGGCGCCAACGGCATTGTCGAACTGGATTTGAGTTTAACCGACGAACGCGCAAAGCAATTGCTCGCAAGCGAGAAATCAGCCAACGGGTGGTTAACCTTCAGCGCAGTTTCCCGCGACCATACGGGCCGGGGACGGATCAGATTGATAGAACCCGAGGGAGTATCCCTGATCTCCGATATTGACGACACAATCAAGGTCACTGACATCCCCGCGGGCAAAGAAACGGTTTTAAAAAATACCTTCTGCAGAGACTTTAAGGCTCTGCCGGAAATGGCGAAGAGCTACATCGACCTCGGCGACGTTCCTGTCCACTATGTTTCAGGAGGGCCGCAGCAGATGTTCGGGCCACTCTATGATTTTCTGATCGTAGGGCCCGGAGGTTTTCCGGAAGGCACCTTTCATCTGAACTTCTTTCCGAAGAATTTTTTATCAGCCGACACGCAGAGACTCGCGCTTGGCGGATTTAAATCCACGTTTGACCATAAGGTTGATGAGATTAGGAAACTCATGAAGAGGTTCCCACGCCGGCAATTCATTCTGGTCGGAGATTCCGGCGAGGTTGACCCGGAAGTTTACAAGAAGATTAGAAGCGAGAGACCTGATCAGGTGAAGGAAATTCGAATTCGCGATCTCATCAATGACGCCGACCCAAATGCCAATCCCTATCGACTGGAAGGGATGACAGTCATTAAAGTCGATCCGGTGGTTTGCCTCGCAGAAAATCATTTCCGGAGTCTTTTTGAGAAGCTCAAGGAGATAGATCCAACGAGAAAATACAGAAGGAATACGGCAGTCCCTTGCGGCGGTTAGACCAGCAGGAGCTTATTTATCCACTACTAACGCTACCGCTCGTGCTTAGACGCCTAAAAGGATGACCGTTCCTTTGAATAAACAGAATATGCAGGATCACCATCGGCCCACCTGGGCAAACATCGATCTCGATGCTTTAGCCTCAAATTTTCACATAATAAGGAGTCGTTTAAACAAGGACGTCAAAGTCATCGCCGTAGTCAAGGCCAATGCATACGGACACGGCGCGGTTGAGTGCGCGCGCCGCTTTAACCGCGAGGGTGCCGATTGGTTTGGCGTTGCTCTGCCGGAGGAGGGAATTGAACTAAGAAGTGCGGGAATCACGAAACCAATTCTTTGCCTGGCAGGATTTTGGAATGGTCAAGCTGCTGCCTGCCTGGAGTATGCACTGGTCCCGGTTGTTTATACTGTTGAGTCGCTTGATGCTTTAAACAAGGCGGCACGCAATGCGGGAGTTGTCGCCGATGCGCACGTTAAGATAGATACGGGAATGGGCCGCCTGGGAGTTCGCTTCGACGACCTGACTGAATTTCTCGCTGCGATAAAACAATTCGCCCACGTTCGCATCGACGGGTTGATGACACACTTCGCCGCTGCAGACGATCCGACTTGCGAGACGTTAACCGCAGACCAGATAAAACGCTTTGGAAATGTGGGCCAGATTTTTCGCGAGCATGGTTTTACCCCAAGATATTTTCATAGCGCCAATTCCGCAGGAATTTTCAGTCATCCGGAAGCGTTGGGTAATATGGTTCGGCCGGGCGGTGTGCTGTACGGATTATGGCGTGACATCTTGCCACCCTCGACGACAGAAACCAGGCTAAGGCCGGTGATGTCTGTACACTCGCGCATAATGCTGCTGAAGTGGGTGCCTCAAGGGGAAACAATTGGTTACGGTTGCACCTTTGAAGCTTCGCGTAAGTCTCTCGTCGCCACAATTCCAATTGGTTATCACGATGGTTATCTGCGTGGTCTTTCCAATCGGAGTCACGTAATTGTGCGTGGTTCGTTCGCGCCTGTCGTAGGGCGAATCTCAATGGATCTAACGATCCTCGATGTGACCGGTGTTGAAGCTGTTGAATTGGGAGATAGAGTTACCTTGCTGGGGAGTGATGGTGACTTGGAAATTTCGGCGGAGGAGCTCGCGAGGATTGCCGGTACTCTTTCGTACGAAGTCACATGCCGGATTGGAGAGCGTGTGCCGAGAGTGTATGCGCAAAGGTAAAAGGATTATTGGGTCTATGATCAGTCTCGGCTTTTTGCCAGTTTTCTTCTAGCCATTGAACCCATATGCCAACAGAGCCTGAAAAACTTACTGTGAGCATCACCGAGCGCGATAGCGTGACCGCGCTCTTGTATCCCCCTGCAAAGAAGGACCGCAACGGAATCACCTTGCTGCTTGGGCACGGTGCGGGCGCAGATCAATTGAGCTCGTTTATGCGTATGTTTGCCAGCGGCATGGCCAAGCGAGGATTCGACGCAATGACGTTCAATTTCCTTTACAAAGAGCAAGGCCGCGGAGCGCCCGATCCAAAAGCCAAACTCGAAGCTTGTTATCGATCGGTGATCGAGTCCGCCTTGACTCTTAAAAAACTGAAAGGGAACCATCTCATCATCGGAGGTAAATCGATGGGTGGACGAATTGCTTCTCAGGTAGCTGCTCTGGATGCCAGTGGCATCAGCGGGCTGGTCTTTCTGGGATATCCCTTACATCCACCTGGCAGACCAGACAAGATGCGCGACGCGCACCTGAAAGAAATTCACCCTCCCATGCTTTGCTTCCAGGGATCGCGAGATGCTTTCGGAACGGCCGATGAGCTGCGGGCCGTGATCAAGCGAGACAAGTTACCGATGACGCTGCACGAAATAGAAGGTGGCGATCACTCATTCAAAGTTCCCAAGTCGGCCAAGCTGACGCAGCAGGAAGTCCACGAGCTGATAATGGACACAACCGCTGGTTGGGCGAGCACTCAAATAGCCTAGGCGCGCAACGCCGGGCAGTAGCCCGACTGTCAAGGAGGGCTCCTCATGTAACCCAAAACTCACCACGGAGTATTCAGGGCATCTTGAGAAGCCCTCCTTGACAGTCGGGCTACTGCCTCGGCGCTGCCTGGCCTTAGTTGGCGATCCTGGTCGGTTGGTGAAAGCAAACGATCCACGAAACCACACGAAGCAACACGAACACGAATTTGTTCGTGGTATTTCGTGGATCGTTTTCTTTGGGCCCTGGAAAGCAAGCGATTCAATGCGCTTGCCCCTCGAGCAAAAAGAATTGACGCGGGTTCGAAACTGGAGTATTTAATTGCCGCCTTGCTGGATTCAATCGGCTGGTCCTCAGAGCCTGAGACCTCGCACTCCGTCGCCCAGGGAAAAATAAGACGATCCTCGAGAACTTGCGAAATGATTAGCACCACATTCTCTTCGTGACTCCTCGTGGTCACTCATGTCATCTCATGGATCTTTCAATTCCGAGTTTGTTGAAGGACAGGACGAACTTTCCTCAAGATCAGGAGGTCTTAAAGCATGGTTACTAAGAAAGCAGCTGCAAAAAAATCGAGCGTCATTGGTATTAAGGTTCGTTTCGAATTAATCACCAAAGACAAAACTCGACGCGTCATTTTCGGCCTTGAAAAAGATACCGAAGGAAACGTGGTTACCTGGAAGATTGATTTTCAATTGTTCGAGCGGGACAAGAAAGGGGATCCCTGGGGCGAGGCAATTGTCATTTTGCAGGTTGAAGTAGACAAAGCCTTGAACACCAAAGCGGAAAAAGCCTTAAAGGGTTTGACTCCGGGCCAAAGCGCGCACGCGCTAGGGCCTGCCGCAGATGATGCGAAGGCTGCAAATGAGGGAGAGATTGATGAGGAGGAGGCAAAGGAGACTGTCGCTAATACTCTCAAGCAAAAATGAAATTCCTCGCACCGCTTGCTGTGCATCTCTTGTTCTTAATCCTATTCGTAGGAACTAGTCCCATATGCCTGGGCCAAACTCAGGATAATACGGTTTCGCTCGAAAGCTGTCAGGGAATCAACTTTGAAAGAGAAGGCTATCAAGTCAGAAGCTCGCGGATTGACGACCCGTTTGATTTTCTGCCATGGGTCCGGATTAGGCAGCGTCGCGCGGCCGCGCAAATAGCTTCATTAGTCAACGGCAAGCCCTTCCAATACAGCACTGCCAGAGATCAGGCCAGAGAGATCATCGAAAAAGAAAATTTCTTGCCCGATACCAGCGAGGTTCGAGTAAAGCTGAGGTTGGAGCTGTTAAGCGTTGAAAACTGCTCGAATCGCAGTCTCGATCTCGTCTATCGCGTTTACTCGACGCAGATAATGCCGGTCTTAAGTAGTCTGCCTGAGACCAGAACTACCGAGCGTCGCTTTCCCCAAGAAGCCGCCGGGATGAATAGAGTTGACGTACCTACTCAAAAACCATTTCAGCTAACCCCCTTGGCGGGATACGACTCGACACGCAAGCTGGCAGTTGGAGCGCGTCTGGAAATGACGCCCAGACGATTATGGAAGCTTCCGTTCAACTCATTATTCTTGGAGGCGCAAGGCTCCTCCGAGTCCGTTAAGGTTTCTGCAGCCATCACCGGTTCAAACGATTCGGATGGGTGGCTCGCTCACTCCGAATGGCTCGTTAACTACAGCTACTTTTCCATCCCTACGGGTCAGGGAAACCTGAAGGGAGGGGACTTATCCGCTCAGTTCACGGGAGTATCAAAAGCCCTCGCCAGTGGAAACCTAACATTTAGATTTGGCGGCCTTCTTGAAGGTGGAAATCGGCAAAATGAACTCGTCAATCTACGCCTCGCAGAGAATACGATTCCCAACAGTGGCTTTGTCTCCCTGAAAGTCTACGCGGGGTTAGCCTCGCGCCTCCGACACAACGTGATTTCAGCTTCGTATGGACTGGAGGTGGGATCCGTTCGCCGGAGTGAGCAGGCCGGTTGGCGTAAACACGTTGGCGATATCAGGCATGAGTTGTGGTATCCGATTGGCGATCATCGAATTTTAGATCTGGAATCCCGCCTCACAATCGGAGCAATTCAGGTTCCCGGAAAGATTCCGTTACCTGAGAGATTTTTTGGTGGTAACCACGAAGAATTGTTTCTCCCCGGCGATTCATGGCAAATCAGGGCCAATCCGGTGATTCGCGCGATTCCGGGGAGCGGGTTGTATCGGACCGAAGCCGCAGACGGCGGCGAGAAGTTTTTTAGCTACAACCTCACAGCCGCATATTCAGTATGGAGAAAGCCACTGATGCCTTCAGAGATAGTTAAGGACGCTGATTTCAACGCCGAACTACAAAATGCGATCGATGTGGTAACCGGAAACTTGCAAAACTACCACGTAACTAAAGACGCGCATTATCAAGAGTTACTAAAAGAGCAGCTACCTGCGGTCTCGACGAGTCTTGATGTTTTGAAACAGGCAGTTCAAAACGCGCAACAGGCTCGGCCAGGTCAAGCTGAGAATCAGTTCGCCGAGTGTTTGAGAGCGATCAACACAGCGAGTAGACGAACGCGGAATGCGATTCAAGCCACGGATGTCGGCCAACAATATGGTTCGGTGCGTGCTCTCCTATCGCCTTCCGTTGAGGTAGATGAGAACCGGTTGGCGAAAGTGATGACTTGCGTGAATGATCTGAACACGACGCTGGCGATAGATCAGGGAATTTCGAATGCGAGTGCCCGACTTAATACAGTTCGGGAAAATATGGAGAGACTCTTTGGCATGATTGATCAGGCACAAGCTGAGCACGAGGCCAAGGCAGAAATGGCTTTTACGCGTCGGACTTTGAACACTCTCTTTAACGAGGTGAACCTGTATTCAGTCAGTCCGGTTCTTATCTTCGACGTTGCCAGAGTCGGTTCTGGAAGGGAGGGATTCGGAAGCTGGCGGTATGGTCCAGGGGCTGGTCTGAGGTTCGAAATCGCCAGTACTGCGCACTTCACCACCGGCTATGCCTGGAATGTGAAACCCAAACCGGGAGAGGGAAACGGGACCTTCTTCTTTTCCCTCGGCGTACGGGACCTTTTCCGTTGATTTCCTCAGCTGCAGTTAGTGGTCCTTTCGTAAAACGCACAAAAATAGTTGTTGCTAAAACTCTTGACGCCACAGTCAAACTGGAGTATCTATTTGCCGCCTTCAAATCCAGTTGGGTATCAAGATGCTACCTCGGGTATTTTCCTTGCGCCAGCTGGTCGACAATCTTGTCATGTAGCCTCAATCCTCCAAACTGGCTGTGGTTATATGAGACAGCGTAATTAACCTAACCAACAGGTGCGACTCATTCTCGCGGGGCCGCGCAACCTGACTTCACAAAACTCACCACTCAGGAGGTGCGCAATGAGTAGTAATATCGATCTCAATAGCATAGTTCAGCGACTCGACCGTATCGAGCAGAAGCTCACCCGAGCAAGTGTGCTCGAGGATCTCCTTAACCCAGTGGATCCCCCGCCGGATGACTGGGGCCGTATCCGTCCGGAACTTCTAGGTATGCGGCTGATTGATCTGATCAAGAAATTTCGAATTCCGAAAGGCGACCCACCACCGTTCGACGCGGTTCGGTTTCAGGGAAACATTCTCCAAGAGCGTTTAGCTGAAGTTCTCCAGCGGAACCCAGGTTGGTTTACCGATCCGCCTCCGGACGACTTCCTGAACGTTCGCGTGCTGGATCTAATTCGTCGCTATCGCGGCGGGTTTACTGACCCAGCGCCCGATGATATCGCCAACATTCGTCTACGTGATTTGGTCCAACGAATTCCCGGCGGAGGTTTTACCGATCCATCTCCAGAAGACATTGGGCGGCTCACTCAACCCGAGCTTGAGGCCCAGCTTCACAAAATCAACTCAGAACTTGTACGCCTGAAATCGCTCGAGCGCTTAATCAGCGAGCGTTTGAACAAGGCTGCAAAGGCTGCAAGCCAGTGAGAGTAGTCGTGGAAACAGCGAGATTCCCGTTCGGAATCTCGCTGCTCCGCAGTGGGTGGTCCTGGTTAGATGGAGGTAAGAAATGAAAACGCAAATATCACGTAACTCGATTGTACTGGTTGGGTTTCAGGATCAGGACAATCTCGGTTTGCGCTACCTGATGTCATCTGTCCAACAAGCAGGTTTCGACGCCCAGATCGTTACATACCAATCAAATCCCGAACCCCTGGTGGAATTGGCTCTCAAGACGAATCCTCCAGTGATCGGTTTTTCGCTCATATTTCAATACATGGCACCCGACTTCTGTCGCGTGATTCAAGCGTTAAGAGATGCCGGTGTAACGGCGCACATTACGATGGGTGGCCATTATCCGAGTTTTGATTACGCGGAAGTTCTGCGGCGAATTCCGGGGTTGGACTCAATCGTACGCTTCGAAGGTGAGCCGACGCTGGTCGAGCTGATGCAAAAGCTCGAGCACGGCGAAGATTGGCATCACGTTCGCGGCATTGCTTACCGCAAAGGTGAAGAGGTCATCGCCACGTCTCTGCGACCTTCAGTCGAAGATCTCGATACGCTGCCGTGGCCAAACCGCGAAGACATCGACTATCAGGTACACGAATTACCAACTGCAAGCGTACTCGGCAGTCGCGGCTGTCCGTGGGACTGCACATTCTGCAGCATTCGTCCCTTCTATGAAGCACAGGAAGGGCCGTTGCGTCGTTTGCGTCGTCCCGAAGCCATAGTCGAAGAGATGTATTCGATTCATCGTGAACGAGGTGTGCCGGTGTTTCTTTTCCAAGACGACGATTTCCTTGCGGGTGGCCAGCGCGCGCGCGAGTGGGCTTGCAAAATTGCCGATGGGTTGGTGCAGAAAGGCGTTCCTGGAAAAGTAGCTTTTAAGATCAGCTGTCGTTCTGACGAAATTCGAGAAGATTGTATGAGGCAGCTAATGGCCGGTGGTCTGACTCACGTCTATATGGGCGTGGAGAACGGCGACCCACAAGGTCTGATTAATATGAGCAAACGCATTAAGCCGGAGCAACACTTGGTCGCCGGCCGCTTGCTCAAGAAGCTGGACCTGTCATTCGACTTCGGCTTCATGGTGCTGGACCCCTACAGCACTTTCGAAATGGTGAGAAACAACATCAATTTCCTTGACACCTTCGTAGGAGACGGATGGGCAGTTGCTAGTTTTTGCCGGATGTTGCCTTATGCGGGCACTCCACTCAAAACAAAACTTGAAAAGGAAAACCGCCTGCTCGGCACTCCTTTCGAGCCGGACTACCGCTTCCTGGATCCCAAGCTGGATTTCTTTTACGACTGGATGCTCGAAACTTTCCACGAGCGCAATTTCACGAATCGGGGATTGTGCCACATCTTGAAATCAATGCTGTTTGAAGCTCGGCTGCGACTCACCGACCGTCAGAGGTTTACCGATTTCGACCGGTCTTACGTCCAGCACCTCACTGCCGTTTGCAATGGTCTGGCGATATACACTTTGCGTACAGCGCTCGACTACATCGAAGCTACGCCACTAAGTGAGCTTGAGAGCAATCCAACATTCCTCAAACAGCTAACACTGAATGAGCTGGAAGAAGAGCAACGGCTGATGGAGAATGTGGTTGATTTCTACTGGAGCGTTCGTCAACGTCCGGATTTCGTATCTCAAGCTGCGGGGCTCGAGACTGTCGGTGCGTTCGAAAACACCTGGACGCATGCTCAGCCAGGTGCGGTTAGCTAGACTGTCTTTCTGTGTGAGGGATAAGGGAGCATAAATACGATCCACCAAACACACGAACGCGAAGCTAGGTGCTAGTGCGGGTTCCTATTTCGTGTCGCTTCGTGTGGTTTGGTGGATCGTATGTTTTAGTTCTTTGCTCTTTGCGTCCCGAAACTCCAACTGACTTTTCTGATAGCGAGAACATATGCCTAACGCGAAGTACCCGATCATCCTTGCACATGGCATTGCCAGATTTGATTTCCTGCTTAACTTCTTCGCCAAAACCTTTGAAACGCTCGGCCTTACTGACGAGTCGCCCAATGATGCATTGCACTATTTCAGGGGTATTGCCAGTCATCTCAGATTGCATGGCTTTGATGTCCATCAATCGTCGGTAAGTTTCGCTGCTCCAGTGGAACGTCGCGCAGAGGATCTGCGGGATGAGGTGAACAGAGTTTTGGCGCTCACTGGGCAAGAAAAGGTCCACATCATCGCTCACAGCATGGGCGGCCTTGATGCGCGCCATATGATTATCACTCATGAGATGGCCCCCAAGGTTTGTAGTCTCACCACTATTGGCACGCCTCACCTGGGCACCTCTTTCGCTGACTGGGGACTGACTCATCAAGGTGACGAGTTCATAGAGATTATAGGAAGGGTAATTGACCTCGGCGGGTTTCGAAACCTATCACAAGCAGCTTGCAGTGCCTTTAACGAGCAAGCACAAGAGCAGGAAGCAACTAACGCGGTGATCTATCGAGCTTACGCAGCTTCGCAAAAACAAAAACTAGTATTCACTCCACTGCAAAAGTCCTGGGACATCATCAGCGACAGTGAAGGAGATAATGACGGGTTAGTGTCGGTAAAGTCTCAACTGTGGCAATCCCGTCTTCAAGCTGGAGAGGTATCTAAGCCAATAGAGCAAAAACTTTTTCCGATTGGGGCTGACCATCTGAATGAGATTGGTTGGTGGGATTTGAATGAGATGAAAGAAATGCATTGGTGGAAGACGAGCATCTTTTCGACTATCAGGGACTATGAACTCCGAATCAAGAATGTCTACCTGGATATCGCCCGCCAGCTTTAGCAACGTTGCGTGAGTGCTAGAGAATTGCAGTTTCTTCCAGCAGTTCACCCTTCTCAAAACGCTCGACCCTTAGTTGTGAGGTATCAATCAGGTCTGACCGTCCGTTCAAAATCATGTCGGCTGTGATCCGACCAGATGCAGGCGAGTGCATCACACCATGACCACTAAACCCGTTGGCGAAATATAGGCCACGCACGTCTGAAGCCGGTCCGAGGATGGCGTGATGGTCGGGCGTCATCTCGTATAAGCCGGCCCACGAGCGACGGGGGTTGACCGCAGCATCTGCCAGGCAAGGCACACGATCTGCAGCACGAGTCAAAACCTTCTCCACAAACGTAGGATCGAAGTCGGTTTTAAATCCAGGAGTCTCTTCGGGATCATTCCAGGCCATCAAGATTCCAGCGCCTTCACGACGAAAGTGGAAGCCGGTGGACATATCTATGACCATCGGAAACCGCTTCGGGAGTTTGTCGAATGGTTCAGTAGGTACTAGCTGCCGGCGCAAAGGCTCAACCGGCAGTTTGGCGCCGGCCATTCGCGCAACCTCGGCGGCCCACGGACCCGCAGCATTCACAACGACTCGAGTTGCGACGCGACCGCGACGGGTTGAAATTCCTGTTACCTCACCATTCTCAACCTCTATGTCCGTAACTGGAGTGTCGAGCCAGAGTCGCACTCCATGTTCACGGGCCTTCAGCATAAAGCCCATCATTACACTGTGAGGATCGACGAAACCGTCAGTGGAACAATAGGTACCTCCCAGGATGTCATCGACCCGTAGTTGCGGGACAAACCTGGCAATGTCATCGCGACTGACGATTTCGACGTTTTTCAATCCGAGGGCCAACTGCCGTTCGCGATTGGCGTGGAGGTACTTGAGGTGTCGCTCCTGGGTCGCGCAGAAAAGGTAGCCGTGGGCACGATAGTCGGCAGGATAGCCGATCACCTCGTCAA
>DASSCG010000422.1:0-3357 GCA_035697925.1 Pyrinomonadaceae bacterium | reverse complement strand
CGCCGGAAAATGCTTTGCTTATCGACGCTACGTTCGCAGGTGATGATGGACAACCTTATGAATTGCCCCGCGCCGTAGGAATCTACGAGCGAGACGGCGGCATGCTCTGGAAACACTACGAGAGTTATTCTGAAACGAACGAATCCCGTCGCGGCCGCCAGCTGGTCATCTTCTTCATCGCCACCATTGGAAATTACGATTACTCAGTTAATTGGATTTTTCATCAGGACGGAGTACTAGAAACCGATGCCGCCCTAAGCGGGATCATGCTTCCGAAAGGAGTGCGGGAAACTAAAGCTTCTGCTCATGGTCCAGGCTTCAAGTCGGGTCACCTTGTCTCCGCTAATGTTGTAGCGCCCCATCACCAGCACTTCTTTAGTTTTAGGCTGGATCTGGATGTTGATGGAACAAACAACTCAGTTCACGAGATGAATACAAGGGCTTTACCAGCGGGTGCATCCAATCCGTTCCTTAATGGGATATTGATGGAAGAAACGATTCTAAAAACTGAACGGCTGGCGCAACGCAAAATGAGTATGCCCCAGGCGCGCACATGGATGGTCGTCAATCCTAGTGCTCAAAATTCGTTGGGCCACCACACAAGCTATATCCTTGTGCCGGGTCCAAACTCGCTGCCTTACGTGTCTCCTACATCTCAGGTGCGACGGCGGGCTGGTTTCATTAACAATCATTTCTGGGCTACTCGTTATAATCCCGATGAGCTGAGTGCAGCCGGCGTTTATCCTAACCAAAGCCGCGGTGGTGACGGACTACCCAGTTGGGTCAGCAACAACGAAAATCTCGTCAATCAGGACGTTGTCGTTTGGTACACATTGGGCGTAACGCACATTCCCAGACCCGAGGAGTGGCCGGTGATGCCTGTCACCCACGTCGGATTTAAGATGATTCCCGGCGGATTCTTTTCGCGAAACCCGGCACTCGATGTGCCGAAATAGACTTGAATCTGACTCAAACCTTGGGAGTATTGAAGCTTGAAGCGGGAGTAAACCGCCCTTCCTTACCTGCCAAATACGCGAACCTGACTGGGACTACACGACTAGAGCTAATTCGCAGGTTGGGAAGGGTGGTTTATCCCCGGCCTCTACATTGAAGATCATTAAAATTCATGGTGAAGCCGGAACAATTACTTTCGTGGCTGTTGCGGCTGACCGGAGCGACCGAGATTCTCGCGTTCTTTGCTGTGGTCATGCCGCGAGCCTGGATGGAAGCGTCGCATACATGGCTCGGCCTCGGCGAAATGCCTGATGGTCCAATTATCATGTTTATGATTCGCCAGGCATCTTACGCGTACGGAATGCACGGCGTGTCACTTTGGATTCTGGCTTCGGATGTCAATCGCTTTCGAAAACTAATCGTATTCAATGGCATCTCATTCCTGCTCGCGGGTCCAGTGTTTTTTCTGATTGACTATCATTCGGGTATGCCCTGGTTCTGGACGATTATTGATAGCTTTGGCTGTGCGAGTTTTGGAGTAGCGGCGCTCTGGCTCACTCTAGGAGTACCTTCCCCACAGAACGCCGTGCGGAAAGAAGACCTCGGTATTCGATAAAACCTGCGCCACGACTCACAGCCTTATAAGTCAAAACTATTGGCCCGGCTCGCACGTACATCCACAGGAGGCCGCCGACATGTATTGCCAATCTTGCGGAACCGCTCTAGCGACGCAGATGAAGTATTGTAATCGCTGCGGAGCCCAGCTGGTCACCACCAAAGACAACGACACGGTTAAGTTGTTCGAGAAGCGGATGGATAGCGAGATGGAGGGACTGTTCTGGATTATAGTGATCGGACTCGCACTGATTCTCGGTGGGATGGCTTTGCTGAAGAAGATGCAGTTCAGCGAATCTCTCATCCTCGTATACATGATCCTGGGCTTCGCAGCAGTGATAGCCTATTTCGGTTTGGGCGTTTGGCAGCTGCGCCGTCTGAAGGGTTCTCAGGAAACAAGTGCCAGTCTTCCACTGGAAGAAGGAAACACGTCGGAGCTTGAGCCGGCAAAGGAGTGGCCCACACTCGAGAGTGGCTCCAGCATAACCGACCAAACGACACGTGGACTAGAGCGAGTACCCAGAGTCAAAGAGCGGTAGAGACCCGGTCTATTTGTTCAAATGTCATTAAGTAAGGACTCGAAGGCTTATAAAATAATTCTCCTGGCCGGAGCGATCGCCGGCGTGCTGGACATCACGGCTGCGGCGGTGACGACTATTTTGCGTGACCGACCACCGGTGCGCATGCTGCAATCGATAGCGAGCGGTCTGCTGGGTTCTAATTCTTATAATGGTGGTCTGAAGACAGCTGCTTTGGGACTTCTGCTACATTTCATAATTGCCACTGGCTGGGCAGCTATTTTTTATGCAGTTAGCAGAAAAGTCGGCTTTCTGGTTCGGCAGCCAATTATCAGCGGATTGCTTTATGGCATCTTGGTGTTCTGCGTTATGAATCTAGTGGTTTTACCGTTGTCAGCATTTCCGCACAAAGTTACATTTCCGCTTTCTAATACGATTATCGGCGTGACGGTCATAATATTCTGTGTAGGGCTGCCGATTGCGCTCATCGTTCGACGCTTCTCGCAATAGACGAGAGAAATCGTCACGTTCTATCCACGCATCTAAGTTTTTGAAAACCCGACCGGCCATCTTTGAACTCGTGTTTGTGTAGGAGCACATTATGATAAACGAAGCTATTGGGAGGCCGGATACAACTGAGTATCTGTCCTATTACGACAAGTATATTTCCATGGTGCCGGACGACGACATCCTGGCGGTTCTGGAAAGCCAGATGGAGGATACTGCCGGCTTTTTGGGGACTATCCCAGAGTCACAGGCCAGTTTTCGATATGCTCCAGACAAATGGAGCATTAAAGAGCTGGTGGGACATGTCATAGACGGGGAGCGAGTTTTCGCATACCGCGCATTGCGGTTCGCGCGCAATGACAAAACCCCTTTGCCCGGCTTCGAGCAAGACGATTATGTTCGCAACGGCGCTTTTGATAACTGCCGGTTGTCCGATCTTGCGGCAGAGCTGAAGAGTGTTAGACAAGCGACCCTGTTCCTCTTCAAGCATCTTGACGAGGACGCTTGGAAGCGTCGAGGCGTTGCAAATGATGACGAAGTGAGCGTGAGGGCGCTGGCGTACATCATCGCCGGCCATGAACTTCACCACCGCGAGATCCTGCGCACGAGGTATTTGTCGTCGGCAAGCGCCAGCGGATCATAAGCAACACCAAACTGGCGTTTTGATTTGTAGGGGCGTCCCTCCGTGGGCGCCCCATCTTCGATTCGCTAGCGAACAAGCTACAGAAACCGCGACGATGGGGCGCCCACGGAGGGACGCCCC
>DASSCG010000421.1:0-3856 GCA_035697925.1 Pyrinomonadaceae bacterium | reverse complement strand
GCGAAGCGTTCAGGCGGCCAACGCTTCGCACGGCTGTTTATCGAACCCGGACACAAAGCGATCAGCGGACGTCCTCCAACCACGCCCTCAGCGCGAAGTAATTCCACCGCTTCCGCGTGACGCAAATCCGAGGTGTGGAACGAACCATCTGGAGACTCGGCCGCAATCTGTCCCTGGCCCCCAAGCGCTGCTTCAAGTTCATTTACAATGTTCAAGTAGTAATAGATCTCGTGCCTGGAACTTCGCCATTCAGGTACGGGCAGTGGATTGGTTAACAGCCTGCCGCGTCCGTCAGTTTCATAGCCAATGCGATGCGGGACCCGCGCCAGAACAGGAATCAATGCGGCTTCGAAAGAATTGGGGAAGAGTACCGCGAGATCGAAATTTCGCCGACGCCATTCCGCGGACTGCTTAACCGCAGACCATGGCCCACTCCTGTCGTAACTCATGAACTCATCAACAAAGTCGGCGCCCTCGAACAGTTCCTTCGCCGACGGTTTAGTCGCCAAAGTAATGCTCGCTCCTGGAAGCAAATGCCGTAGAGCTCGCAACGCAGGCACAGTCATCATGGCGTCGCCGACCCAATTGGTGCCGCGAACCACGACCCTTTTTATCTCTTGCGTTTTAAGCGTCCCCATTAAGTCAGCAGTAACGAATTATTTGAGCTTAGATCAGAGCAAGCTTCGCAACCCGTCCTTGATCCCAATCTCCGGCTGCCAGCCTAGTTGCTCGCGAACTAAACTCAAATCAGAAACATATTTTGTAGGCACGGGGTGGGGAAGTTTCTCGTTGTATTCAATAACTGGTTCGAGCTGGATCAGCTTGCCTATAGTGCTGATTATCTCGCTCAAGGTAGCCGCATTCTTTTGCCCACCGCCAAGATTATACAGCCCATAGGAGATGGAGGAGGCGATAAACGCCTGACATGCTCGCGAAAAGTCGTCAACGTGCAGGATGTCACGAATAGCGTTGCCGCCCATGGGCACTTGAATGGGCCAACCGCGCTTAACCGATTCGACGTAATGCGTAACAAAGCCGTATTCATTGCCATCGGACTGGCGTGCGTAAATAGTTGAGAGTCGAAAGATGCAAGCCCGTAAATTCCGCTGTCTCGCGTAGTAATCAACGTAGTGTTCGCCAATTAGCTTCGACCACTCGAGTGGGGTCTGGCCGCAATAATCGGTTGGGCACGTTTCCGGAACTGGGTCGAACGCGGCGGCGTTTCCGCCGTAGACATCCTTAGTGGACGCATAGATAAAGACAGACCCCGGCTTCATCTGACGGAGAACATTGGCGGTCCCTTCCGCATTGGTGCGAAAGGTTAGTTCCGCAGCTGCCGCGTCTTTCTCGAGATGGGCGGCGAGGTGAATAACCACATCGTACCCAGGGATAATCTCTACATCGACTTCGGAAAGGATGTCTCGATTAGATCGACGGGAGAAATCGTCAGCTTCAAAAAACCGCCGCACATGACTACCAAGGTAACCGCTGCCGCCGGTGACAAGAATCTTCATTGAATGGTTTTAAAAAGGGCCTTACACCTGTGCGCGCCACGTCTCCCATGAAAGGAATAGTCAGTGCCCGGAATCCGGGTGGCTGGGGGTGGTAGACTCATGGAGCGGAAATCGCATCAAAGTGACTGCTTGGGAGCGTGGTCACGTTAACCAAAGCAAAAGTTAGAGTCAACGCAGGCCAGAAGGGCGGTGACAGGTAAAGGGAATAAAAGTATTCTGAATGAGCCAGAATGGCAGTGACTGCGCGCCCTTGAGTAGGCACAGATCATTGCTCACCTAAGCCGGTATATGCCCGTTCGCTATCCACCCTCTGAAAAGTCACCTCCGGTATCCCGGAGCGGAAGAATTCCCCGGCAAAAAATCGTCACTTACGAAGAGCCTCGTGTTGGATTCGGTCGGCGTCTCGGCCGGCGGCTCCTAAGTGCCCCGGTGATAATCCCGCTCGCCGTGATTACTGCTTTCGTATTGGTAGTGCTGGTTTACTACTGGACCATCTTTTCCGCACGTATCGACAACTTGCTTCGAGGTGACGTCTATACGCGTTCAGCCGGCATCTACGCAGCACCCAAACAACTTCGTGCTGGGGAAACACTCTCTGAAGAGGACCTGATTGCCTACCTCAAACGCGCCGGCTATGTCGATAGGACTCAACAGGCCGACACTACGAGAGGAAGATACTCAGTAGATGGCTTAAGCATCGATATCGAGCCCAGCCAATATTCTACCGTCGATGGTGAACGGCAATTTCAAAGTGTACGGGTTCAATTTTCGCGTAATGCGAAATCAATCAGCTCGATCATGCAGCTTGGGGGGAACAGCCGTCTGGACAAAACCTGGCTCGAGCCGGAGCTGATCAGCTCCGTAACCGGTCAGGAACGGGCGAAAAGGAAGGTTATTGGTTTTAACGATCTGCCGGTTCATTTAGTTAAAGCGATTACTGTTACTGAGGATCGGTCGTTCTTTGAACACTACGGAGTCAACCTTCGTGGAATCCTGCGGGCGCTGGTTAGGCGGTATGACAACTCCGATCCGAACTCACCCATTGCACGTCAGGGCGGGTCAAGTATTACTCAGCAGTTAGTGAAGAATTTGCTTCTTTCTCCGGAGCGTACGTTAAGACGCAAAGTGGCGGAAGCCTACATGTCAGTTATTCTCGAGACCCGGCTCAGCAAAGAAGAAATCTTCGCTCTCTACTGCAATCAGGTTTATCTGGGCCAGCAAGCTGGATTCTCTATTAACGGTTTTGGACAAGCCGCTGACGCTTACTTTGGGAAAGATGTTACCAATCTTACGTTGCCTGAATCCGCCTTTCTTGCGGGCTTGATACGTAGTCCTAATCGCTATAACCCGTATCAGGAGATGAACACTGCGACTGCCCGTCGCAATCAGGTTTTGGATTCAATGGCGGATACCGGTGCGATTACCCGTGAAGAAGCCGACCGCGCAAAAGCGGAGCCGTTAAAGGTAGCTGCGGTGAGAGGCCGCATTGATGCTTCGGACGCTCCATACTTTGCGGATTACGTTCAAAACCAACTCGATGACATCGTAGCCGGACCAGGTACTGCCCAGCATTTACGCATCTACACAACTATAGACATGGATCTCCAACGGGCCGCATACACAGCGCTGGCAAAGCAAGTCGCGGCCCTGGATAAGGTGCAAACCAAGCGATTTGCGCCGGGAACCCTGCAGGCATCCCTGGTCGCGCTAAACGCCAAGACCGGTGAGATTGTGGCTATGGTGGGTGGACGCGACTATTCAAAGAGTCAACTCAATAGGGCCTCGGAGGCGCTGCGGCAGCCAGGTTCAGTCTTCAAGCCTTTCGTTTATGCGACCGCGCTGAACACTGCATACGATCCGGTGCCCCGCTTGATCACAGCGGCGACCACTTATGTTGACGAACCAAAAACATTCACTTACGACAATCAGGAATATTCGCCCGGGAACTTTGGTGAAACTTATTCTCACGGCCCAGTCACACTCCGCGACGCGTTGGTCAATAGTCTTAATGTGATCACGGTCGAGGTAGCTATGGAGGTGACTGTTGGCAGAGTGATGAGTCTGGCAAGCAAAGCTGGGTTGCCCAGACCTCCACGTTCGTATCCTGCAATGGCTTTAGGAACAAGCGAAGCTACACCGCTACAAGTCGCCAGCGCCTACACTGCTTTTGCAAACTTGGGAACGCGCACCAGTTCAGTGGCTATCAATCGCATTACTACTGGCGAAGGCGTCACGATCGCTGCGCCAACAGCACAGCGCAGTGAAGTGATGCGTCCTGATGTTGCTTACGTCATGAACTCGTTCATGAAGGATGTCGTCAATCGTGGTACCGCAGCTAAGGT
>DASSCG010000420.1:0-7396 GCA_035697925.1 Pyrinomonadaceae bacterium | reverse complement strand
CGCCCCCTCCTTCGGCGGGTAAGTTCAAAGGCGCTGGTGTCGGGCCTTCACCTGCTTATAGTTACTCAGCGGCCATAGCCGAGGTGGACGTTAACCCTTCTACTGGGATTGTGGTGGTAGAACGAATCTGGATTGCGCATGACATCGGTCAGTCCATAAATCCCATGCTGGTCATGGGTCAGGTGGAAGGCAGCGTTTACATGGGGCTGGGCGAAATCCTGATGGAAGAAATGGCCTATCGCGGAAATCGCAACATCGTGCACAAGTTTCCTTCCATGCTCGAGTATAAGAGCCCAACCACGATGGAAATGTGCGACGTTAAGACCTATTTGATCGAGGATGCCGATCCCAACGGACCCTTTGGTGCTAAGGAAGTCGGCCAGGGTCCATTGCTGCCAGTGCCTCCTGCAGTAGCGAACGCGGTTTATGACGCGGTGGGAGTACGCATCGACGAAGTACCAATCATGCCGGAGAAAGTGTTGAAGGCGTTGCGCGATAAAGCGAAAGGTGGCGATGGACGATACGGTCCGAGTTCTGTGCCTGAAGTGCAGTGGCCGACACCGATGCGCGTGCTTACCCCGGCAGAAGGCGGGGACGGACATGAAATGCCAAGGGTGGCCGTACACTCGTAAGGGTTAGCTGATTTCTTATGATGCGTTTACCCAAATTTGATTACCGCGCGCCGCGTGAGATCTCCGAGGCGGTGAAGATTATTGGCGGCGCAGGGCCTGAAGGTCAGTTCGTGGCTGGAGGTACCGATCTCTATCCCAATATGAAACGACGTCAGCAGACGCCGAAGACTGTTATCTCAGTCATGCGAGTGCCCGAGTTGAA
The DNA here is from genome assembly GCA_035697925.1 of Pyrinomonadaceae bacterium. Taxonomy (GTDB): domain Bacteria; phylum Acidobacteriota; class Blastocatellia; order Pyrinomonadales; family Pyrinomonadaceae; genus PSRF01. Next base: position 6,562 of record DASSCG010000420.1, on the reverse strand, counting down.
TCAAATTTCGGGCGACGGAAAATCAGGCGTGAGAATTGGCGCGTCAGTCACGCTAACAGATGTCTGCGAAAATCCGATCATCAATCGCGACTATCCGGTGGTAGCTCATGCTGCGCGCACGATCTCTACACCCATCTTGCGTAACATGGGCACGATTGGCGGCAACTTGCTGTTGGACACCCGCTGCAACTATTACGATCAAAACTACGAGTGGCGTAAAGGCATCAACTTCTGCTTGAAGAAAGATGGGGATATCTGTTGGGTGGCACCCGGAAGTTCAAAGTGTTGGGCGGTGCAATCGTCCGATCTCGTTCCGGTGATGGTGGCCCTTGGCGCAAAGCTGAGATTTGCCTCGACACTCGGGGATCGGGTGATCGACGCAGCGGGCTTATACAACGACGATGGGATTGACTACCTTCACAAGCGGCCTGACGAACTGCTTGTGGATATTCATTTGCCACCAACGAACGGATGGCGTGCTTCATACCAAAAGCTACGTCGTCGTGGCGCTTTCGATTTTCCAGTGCTCGGTGTGGCCGCGTGGGTGCAACTCGATGAACCATCGGGAGCCGCTAGCAGTAGTGACCCGATCGTCAGGGGCGCGAGGATTGTGCTTGGAGGTATAGCACCATCACCAATAGAAGTTGAAGAGGCCAGTTCCACGCTCATTGGACAACCTTTGGATCGCGAACACATCGAAGCTGCTGCCGAAGCTGCCTACGTAAAGGCCCGCCCACTCGACAATACAGACTTCGTTATGAACTGGCGAAAGCAGATGACTCGAGAATACACTCTCCGCGCCCTCGAAGCTTTAAGCGCGACATAACGATACAGAAACCGCACGCGGTACCGACCACACTCAACAAACGTCAGAGCACAAGGTCAGTAGAATCGAAATCGGTGTGGTTAGGCAGATGTCCGCGTACCGCGGTCCACGGGCCATCCGATGAACGAAGTTTCGGCCATCCTTCTAGCCGCCGGTCAATCACAGCGTATGGGGGCTTTTAAACCGCTCCTTCCTTTCGGCAATACAACCGTTATTGAAAGTTGCATCCAAAACCTTCGCCAGGCCGGCGTGGAAGAAATTGTAGTGGTACTAGGGCATCGCGCCGAGGAACTTCAACAGGCCCTCACTGGTACTCATGTCACCTTTGCGCTTAATCCGAATCCGAACAGTGAAATGAGTGACTCAATTGCCTGTGGCCTTAGGGCACGGCCGTCTCAAGCAAAGGCCACGCTAATTGCCTTAACGGACCAACCAGCGATTCCGTCGGAGGTCATAAAAGACATTATTGGGCAGTGGATGTCAGGCAAGAAACTCGTCATTCCAGAGTTCAATGGGCGCGGAGGCCATCCGGTCCTGGTGGATCTGGGATTTAGGGGGGAATTATTAAATCTTGACCCCAGTGGCGGACTTAGTGCTTTCTTTCGAGCTCATTCGGACCAGGTTCTACGTTTGCCGGTAAATTCGCCCTTTATTGCGCGGGACATGGATACATGGGATGATTACTGCGCCCTACACAAGGAGGTCTTCGGTCTTCTGCCCCAGACCGGGGAGCCAAATGCCCAGGAATAGACTGGGCGATTCAAGAGATCCGCTTAACTGACCCAACTAAAGCCCCTTCCTGGTCATCTAACGCGGTGTCAGCTTGCCACGCCGCCTAGGAGGCAGCTGAAAGGAGAATGGATGTTCCTCTCGAACTGTAGAACTCATGTGGCAGCGCTTCTTTTGGTGCTGCTTGCTTCAAGTCTTGCCTGGTCGCAAAAGAACGATGGTGGCCCAGTCGAGTTCTCTATGCGCTCAGTTGATGCTCAGACCGTAACCTCAGAGAGCCTTCGCGGTGAGGTAGTAGTACTTGCCTTTGGTGCTTCGTGGCTTCCCCTTTCTCGCACCCAGTTGCAGGGCATCAGAAAACTTGCCGATCAGTACAGCGACCGGGGCGTCGTTGTTTACTTCGTCAGTACTGAGTCCGAAGATGCGAAGTCGAAGAACTTTGCTTCGGATGCTCAGCTACGAGCCTTTTCTCAGAAGTATGGTTTGAATGTAACGGTACTGCGGGATCCAGATGGCGCGATCTCCAAGAAGCTTGGAATCGATCAGTTGCCTTCGATAGTTATTCTTGATAAGCAGGGAAATATTGTCGGTGAGCCGATTAGAGGTTTAGACCCGCAGGGGAAACTTGCGGATCAATTGGCATCACGACTGGATAAGGTGCTGTAACGCAGTCCTTCAACTTGGAATTCAGAGGCCGCCTATTTCATCCAGGCGGCCTCTTTCCTTTAACGGAGAATCAGCTTGAGATTGCTTATTAGGGTCTTGCTCATCCGAGCGGAATCTAATACCTTGCTGAGGTCGTAAAGATTACTTGTGGTCCAAAGAGTGCTACGAAATCCTGAATTATCTCTGGATCAACTCGACGCACCCGAGAATCAGTAGGGCCTGTTCTAACCAGGCGAGATCCGAACACGTCGAACGCTCTCTTTCTATGAGTCTAAAATTTATTAATCCAGGATCGCTAGGTCCTCCGCACGGTTATTCCAATGGTGTTATGACGGAGCCGGGCGCACGTTTGCTGTTTATCGCCGGGCAGGTCGGCTGGAATGATCAACAGAAAATCGTTAGCGACGATTTTGTCGAGCAGTTTGATAAGGCACTCGCCAACGTGGTGGCCGTGCTTAACGAGGCGGGCGGGCGTCCAGAACAAGTTACGCGACTCGTTATGTATGTCACTGACAAGGGTGAATACCAGCGACAGACACGCGAGTTGGGTGAGCGTTACCGCGCGCATATGGGAAGACATTTTCCTGCGATGGTGTTGGTGGAAGTAAAAAGCTTGCTGGACGATGCAGCAAAAGTGGAAATCGAAGCGATAGCAGCTTTGTAACAACTCTATTGTCTCGTCTGAGCCTTGTTGCCCCAAAGTAACTTCTGGCAGTTATGAATCAGCCTAAAAGTTTCAATTACGAACACTCTGACGACGGAGTGGTCACAATTACTCTCAGTCGCCCTGAGCGCCTGAATGCGCTTACTTTCGAAGTCTATGAAGAGCTGGTTGAGACGTTTGCAAATCTGCGCGCAGAAGACAATGCGCGGGTTGTTGTGATCACGGGATCAGGACGTGCTTTCTGTTCCGGCGGAGACGTTCATGACATCATCGGCGAACTATTCGCGCGCAACATGGAAGGGCTTTTGGAGTTCACGCGTATGACCTGCGATCTGATTCGCAACATCCGCGGTTTGCCCAAGCCAGTGATCGCCAGCTTAAACGGAACCACCGCGGGAGCAGGTGCCTGTATCGCGATGGCGTCGGATATTAGGATTGCGAGCGAAGCAGCTAAGATCGCATTCCTTTTTGTTAAGGTGGGACTTTCCGGAGCTGACATGGGCGCAGCTCACCTGTTGCCTCGAATTGTTGGCCTAGCCAAAGCCACGGAGTTGCTCTTTACCGGAGACTTTATTTCCGCATCAGAAGCCGAACGAATTGGGTTTTATAACAAAGTAGTACCTGAGGCCGATCTGGGAAACGTGACTCGAGAATACGCTGCTCGACTGGCCCAGGGGCCGGCCTTTGCTTTGGCCAAGACCAAGGAAATGCTCAATCGCGAGTTAGAGATGGATCTGAACGCGGCGCTCGAAAGCGAGGCACAGGCTCAAGCTATTTGCATGCAGCATCCGGACTATCGCGAGGCGTACCAGGCCTTTGTCGAAAAACGTCCACCAAGATTCAAGTAATTGCCGACTTCCAATTGCCGAATGAGGATTGGAAGCAAGCACAATTGGCAATTGGAAATTGGAAATAACATATGGATTCGTTCATCGAACAACTTCCCTTTTTCACACCTGAGCATCGCACTATTGCGAGCGACATGGCGTCATTTGTTGAGCAGGAAATTGAGCCATGGGCTTTGGAGGAACTCGATCCCGACAAACTAATTCGTGATTACGTCTCTGTGCTGGCTAAGGCCGGCGCATTACGTTATGCGGTTGCCTCGCAGGACTCAAAGTTAGATGTTCGCGCGCTGTGCTTAATTCGCGAGGCCCTCGCATACTCGTCACCACTCGCCGATCTCGCATTCGTAATGCAGGGACTCGGCACGTATGCCATTAGTCAGGCTGCGCCCGAGCATGTGAGAGACTTTTGGGTGACACGAGCGGCAGAGGGAAGGGCTATAGCCGCATTTGCCTTGACTGAACCGGATGCTGGGTCTGATGTCTCAGCCGTTAAGACCACCGCTGAGCGCGACGGCGATGCCTGGGTGATAAATGGCAAGAAACGTTTCATCTCCAATGCTGGAGTCGCGGATTTCTATACAGTGTTTGCACGCACTGGCACTCAAACCGGGGGGCGAGCGGAACTCTCGGCCTTCGTAGTTGGAGCACGAATGCCTGGTTTTAGGGTCGTCGAGCGAACAACAATGATTTCACCGCACCCGATTGGTGTGATTGCTTTCGACGGATGTCGAGTTCCGGCGGAGGACATGATTGGGGCGGAGGGTGATGGTTTTCTTCTGGCGATGCGCACACTTGATACTTTCCGTGCGAGCGTGGGCGCCGCGGCGTGCGGTATGGCAAGGCGGGCACTTGATGAGTCACTCCGCCATGCACTCAATCGAAAACAATTTGGCCGGCTGCTGGCAGAGCATCAACTGATCCAAGAGAAACTAGCCGACATGATCACCGAGCTTGATGCTGCTAGGCTGTTGGTGTATCGGGCTGCCTATCTCAAAGACACTGGAACCGGGCGCGTGAGTCGTGAAGCAAGCGAGGCAAAGCTATATGCTACCGAAGCCGCCAGCAGAATCATCGACCAGGCAGTGCAAATCCATGGAGGGGCCGGACTGGTCCAAGGGAGCGTAGTCGAACGCCTCTACCGCGATGTTCGTGCACTTCGTATTTACGAAGGCACGTCCGAGATACAAAAGCTCATCATTGCCAGTCAGTTATTGAAAGAGTGATGAAAATAAACATCGTCGGCGGAGGTCCGGCTGGTTTGTACTTCGCCATTCTGATGAAGAAATCGAATCCGGCGAATGAGATCACAGTCTACGAACGCAACGGCCCTGATGACACCTTCGGATGGGGAGTGGTCTTCTCCGGCAGAACTCTGGAAACGCTTCGTCAGGCCGATGCAGAATCTCACGCCGAGATAACCAACCAATTTGAGGCCTGGGATAACGTCGACGTCGTAAGAGGCGACGAAAAGGTCTCCGTTCGAGGCAACAGCTTTACAGGGATCTCCCGCCTGCGACTACTTAAGATCCTGCAACAGCGCGCAGAGCAACTCGGCGTTGCGGTCATATTTCGTTCAGAAATTACTGATATAGAATCACTACGAGCCGACTGCCACCTGATGGTGGGCGCCGACGGCATCAACAGCACAGTTCGACAACGTTTCGCCAATCGTTTTGAACCAAATCTTAGCGTTCGATCAAATAAGTACATTTGGTACGGCACTAATCAACTATTCCACGGGTTGACGCTGACTTTCCGTGTTAGTGATGCCGGAATCTTCTCTGCTCATTCCTACAAATTTAATCAAACCACCAGCACTTTCATTGTTGAATGCGATCAGTTGACGTGGCAGCAAGGTGGGTTCGACAAGATGAATGATGTCGAGACTCGATTGTACCTTGAGCAAGTCTTTAAATCGGATTTGCAGGGCCAGCCGTTGCTCTCGAACAATTCTAAGTGGATCAACTTCGTCCTCGTAAAAAATGGACAGTGGGCGTTTGAGAATACGGTGCTCATAGGTGACGCCCTGCATACCGCGCATTTTTCGATTGGGTCAGGAACCAAGCTGGCCATGGAAGATGCGATTGCGTTGGCGAGCAGTTTTCAGCGACATGTTGACACCCTTGGCGCTCTCTCCGCATTCGAATCAAGTAGAAAGCCTTACATCGAGGAGTATCAGGCGGCGGCACTCGAAAGCATGCTCTGGTTTGAGAATGTCAGGCAGTACATCCATCTCAGTCCGATAGAGTTGGCTTATTCGCTGATGATGCGAAGCGGAAGGGTCAACCACGCGGATCTAAAAAAACGCGATCCTCAATTCGTTTCCAGGTATGAGGCAGCAGCTTCGTAGGACGTACCTCCTTGGCACTGGTTGAATCCTCGTAACTCTATAATTTCCCGTCGAGAGTATTTAGGCGAGCGGTGGGGCGCGCACGGAGGGACGCCCTACATTTCCCATGCTGGCGGCAGCAAGCGACGTCGGCCGTCGGCCGCCAGACTGACATCCGGATCATTAAGCTCGGTACGATCCCACAACTTGCAAGTCACTTGTTTGTGAGCCTGATCCAGTGCTTCACAATAATTTGTATAAGTACAACGCCGTACTTCCGCGCCTCGGCCGAGACGCACTTTTAGAAACCAGTCAGGGTCAGCAAGCGCTTGACGCGCGAACCCGGCGAGATCGGCTTCCCCACGTTGCAGAATCTTCTCAGCTTGCTCAAATGTGGTGATCCCTCCGCTGGCCACAACGGGAGTATGAAAACCCGCAGCATTGACGGCTCGCTTGATTGCTGCCACCAGAGGAATACTCCTGCCAAACGGTCCGGTTTC
>DASSCG010000419.1:0-6923 GCA_035697925.1 Pyrinomonadaceae bacterium | reverse complement strand
AGCAATGACTTCAAGATCGCTGCATTATTTTTGGTGTCTGCGGCAGCAAATTGAAAAATGGCAGCGTGACGTTCAGGTGCAAGCAGTTGGATGAAATCCGATTGTTGAGTGACTATACGACCGGCAAGGCGTGTTTCGATCTTGTCGTCCTTAAAGCTAAAGGACTGGAGCAAAACTTCGGAAGCTTCTTCGTAAAGCCCCGCGGCGTTGAGTGCACTTGCAAGCTCGTAGTCGAGTGTGGGGAAATTTCCGTACTGTCGTGCAAACCTGAGGGCGCGTTCAGCATCAACCGGTCTCTTGTTGTCTATCAGTGCGCGGGCGAGAGCGATTTGCGACCAGGTATAGCGAGGTTCCAGCTGCACTGCCTGGCGGCCCATTTCCAAGGACCTCTCGGTTTCGTTGTGAGCTGCAAACCAATAGGCGGCGCCGGAAATTAACAAGAGGTTGCGCGGGTCTTCCTGAAGGGTGGCGGCCAGCTCCTTATTAGCTTCATCAACTCTTCCGAGTTCAAAAAGCGATAGCACCGCCCCGGCTTTCGCGCCCTTGTCGGCTGGATCGATCCTGAGTTGTTCCCGGTAAAGCTCTAAAGCCTCTTCCGGCTTGCCAGCGGCGCGTTTTAAATCTGCAAGACTGCGCCTGGTTCCTCTCTTCGCATTCGGATCCAACTCTAACGCGCGCTTGTACTCCGAAGCCGCCTCATCCAGGCGCAGAGAGATATGCAGGCCTCGGCCCAACATGTAATGGGCCTCAGCCAAGTCTGGTTCCGACTTGAGAGCTTCGGTTGCTAGACGTGAGGCTTCGTTGCCATCTTCGATTCCGAGGTAGAAGCCCGCAAGGGCTACTAAATGCTTAGGGTCGGCGCCAAATTTCGTTTCGATCTTCCTGGCAGCTTCGATGGCGGCTTCCCTTTGCCCACGATAGAAAAGATTCAAAGGGATTTGCGCGATTACGCCGGAGAATAACTTGTCTGAAACGTTTGACGGTGCTTCGCTGATGGCCAGCATCATCTGTTCGATACCACTGGTGCTATCCCCATTCTTAAGCCGTTGATCCCCAAGCCCGGCGTAGCTGCTTATCAGCAGCTCAATTGCTCGTGGTTTCGATTTTGAATTCGGATATTCAACCAAAAACTCTTTCAATTTGTTTATACGTTCTGGCAACGGCAAGGTCAGCGTCAGTTCAACTTCTTCTGACTCGTCCAAATCGTCTTCAGTGGTGGACTCCTTGCTGGGTGCGGAGGCAATCCTGGGACGCGAAGCAAGTGGAGTATCACGCTTAATTGCTGACGTAATCGGAGCTGTAATCACTTCATTGTTAACGGTTGGGGACGGCGTTGAGTTGGGGACCGGAGCGCTAACATCCGATGCTACTGATTGCGATGGATCGATATCTTGCAGACTGAATCCTTGTTTTTTTCCTATAGCGGAGATGAAATTATCTACCCAATCCGCGAGACCCTGGCTGAAGTCGCCGGTATTGATTGGGCCGCGAACGCGCTGATTTAATTCGCCCAGAATTCCTTCAGGCAGTTCACCCTGAACAGATTTGCTTAACTGCGTAAACACAGTCTTCTCATCTACGGAAACCACTAACAAGAGAGTCTTCCCGAGGCTGCCGCGAGAACCAACACGCCACTCTCCGGCAAGCTGTCGAGAGAATGAAAAAATTCCAAGTTCGCCGGTGTTCTGCACCGTGGCCACGTTCAACTCAATCCCAGTTTTCTTTTTCAGACTGTCAAGACTGTTATCCAGACGCTGTTTGGTCGCCTCATCAACCACCTGTGCAAAGTCGTTTACGTAGCCGATCCGGGCGGGCAACTGCGGTTTCCCCTGAGCGTTATTGATACTTAAATAACTCGCCCAGCAGTAAGCTCCGGCGACCATCGTGAGGGCCAGCGCGTTGCAGAGGTTGCGGTAATTTAATGGTTTCATTTTCGAAATCTGATTGCCATGAGTTTGTTTGAAGAGCGCGAACCGCGCACGTTGGTCTCGAATTTTGGTCGGGTTCTAAAATGGGAGACGATTCGCGGGCATGATAACATCCTCTCCCGCGGTCAGCGAGCACAGGGACAGTCCGATACTGCCGTCTCGGTCACGGAACCAAGGAGCGGTAGCGACCGAGTGGTTTGCGAAAACACTCAAGCGTAACAGGACGGGTTCCATGAGGTGACCGGTGGAGTTACTTACCCGGTCGCATCCACCACCCCAAGCGGGCTGCCCGCTTGGGGACCCCGGTCTGCTCCTCGGTTCCGTGATTTGAACGGCATTTCCCGATGAGAGCAAAGTGGACCAGTTTGGATAGTCAAATCCTTTGGCACTAAGACAGGTTCAATGAAGGCTGCACGCCGGGGGTGTGATCCATGTTTATGTGGGATTCTGGGGAGAAAAGCTGAGGTGAGCGAACTTGATCAAGCGTGGGCCGCCGCGCTGGCAGAAGCGGAATCGCGCGCCCGCCAATCGGGTCGTAAAGACGTCGCATCCTACCTTGCCCTACGAACCTCCAACGACCTACTGCGTAAGACTGGGATTGAATGGCTCTTCTCCACTATCGAGACCATCGCGGCCCAGGCGAATCGCCACGGAGCAAGCATTCAGATCTCTCGACATGACAACCACCGCTTTCGGGCCGGCAATTCAACCATGGTGGGCAAGCTCTTAGTTCTACGTTTTGGCGTAAGGGAACTGTCGGTCGAGGCGGGGTGGCCTCGCACACCAAGCGACGGCATCGTCCGTGGAGGCGGACTCGCTGCGGCCAACATCAAGCACATGGGAATTAAGGCAGCCAGCGAAGTCCTACGGTTGGTCCAATCGCCAGGTGGCCCACCGTCTTGGGTTGTTGCGGAGAATAAGGCTGGAACATCTGCTGAGATTCACGAGGTGAATCTGAGAAAACACATTGCCACTCTGCTCGCCTCCAAATAACGCTTTTTGACCCATTACCATTTCCGCAGGCTGCTGCACGTTTTCGAGTTTTCTCCATCCCACCAAAATTGGTCTTACCCTAAAAACCCGCCAAAACCTCGGCTTTTCATTAGTTTATTCCGTGTGACACAGTTTGGGCATGGAGCTTGCGAAAGTCCACTGCGGCGTAACGCTAGCTCTGCAAAGTCACCCCGAAGCGAGCGTTTGAAACCGGCTTTCCAAAATCGTCAGCAGCGATCTTGGGAGTTCGAAACGAAAACTTTGATGAGGAGACTACAAGAATCATGACTAACCGACGCACTTTGAGTTTTTCACTTTTCGCGGCCGCGTTGTTAGCGTTATGTTTGCCCGCAGCAGCAGCCGCTCAATGGAACCGATACCCTGACAATCAGCGTAATCGCAACGGCCGTTACGATGATCGTTATGTGCGCGACTCCGTACACAGGCTCGATCGACTCGCCAAGGAATTTGAGCGACAGGTTGACCGCACGCTTGATCGCAGTCGCCGGGATGGAACCAGAAGCGAGGACAGGATCAATTCCGAAGTTCGGCAGTTCCGGAATGCTGTCAGTGACCTTAAATCTCGCGTCGGTAACGGGCGCGATCTAAATCGCAGCAGAAGCGAAGCTCAGCGTGTTTTGCAGGAAGGTCGGCAACTCGATCGGATCGCCTACCGAACTGATTACCGGGTGTCTTCGCTTTGGTCACAGATTCGGCAAGAGCTGAATCTGATTTCGCAAGCCTATGGATCTTACGGTTACACGGATAATCGTCGCAGAGACAGTGATGATTGGTGGCGGAGACTTCCGCGTCCTTACTAACCAGGTTCAACTTCTGGCCAACATTGTAGGGGCGCCCCGTGGGCGCCCCTCGTTGTTTAGAGACCTTCTTAGAAACCTAAAGCAATGAGGTGGCTTTGCCACTTGGGGTAGCGACCGGATCCTAAACGCAACTTCAAAAAGCTCACCGAGTGCTACCCCACAACTTTCACCTTTCGCTTATGCCGAGCCAGATGACAGAATAACTCCATGGCTGGAACGCTTTATGTTGTCTCGACCCCTATCGGTAATCTGGAGGATCTGACTTACCGTGCTGTTCGAGTGTTAAGTGAAGTAGATCTGATAGCGTGCGAAGACACGAGGCATTCGCAAAAACTCCTCAACCATTACGGAATCAAAGCAAAGACCGTCAGTTACCACGAACACAATGAGCGTGACCGTGCGGAGGAGTTGATAGGACAGATTCAGTCAGGGCTTGATGTGGCGATCGTGTCTGACGCCGGTACGCCCGGAATAAGCGATCCGGGTTTCCGGGTGGTCCGAATGGCGCTCGAAGCTGATCTGAAAGTCGTGCCTATACCTGGACCCACAGCATTGGTTTCTGCTTTGGTCGCCTCTGGCCTCCCGAGTGACGAATTTTTCTTTGCAGGTTTTCTACCCGCACGAACCGGCGCACGTCGCAGTCGCCTGGCGGAACTTGCAGGAATCCCATCGACCCTCGTTTTTTACGAAGCGCCTCATCGGATGGCCGCATCATTGAAAGATGCTCGCGAGATTTTGGGCGAACGTGAGGCGGTTGTGGCTCGCGAACTTACGAAGTTGCACGAAGAGATCGTACGCGGCCGTCTAAGCGATCTTGCCGATAAGTTCTCAGCAGGTGGCCACGAGCCGCGCGGTGAAATGGTGGTAGTAGTTGATCGAAACGTTCTTGCAGAGGCGGGCAAGGAAACAGAGTCTGAACACAGTGTGTCAGCGATTGTAGCTCGCTTTGAAGCCGAAGGTCTGGATGGAAGATCTGCTCTGAAGAAGTCCGCCAGGCAACTTGGAATCTCACGCGACGAAGCTTATCGCCGCCTGACTGCCGAACGGTCGCGACAGAAGCTTTAGCATTCCCGTTACAGCTGGAAAATCACAAGTCAGGAAGGGGCAAGCGAAGCACGCCGCCGCTAACCTTTCAGCTTTATGACCTGGATGGCCCTGACCAGGAGTGTTGAGCGGGGACGCGCTTCGCTTGCCCCCTTCCTGACCTGACCTTTCGAAGTCTGCCGCGCCAGCTATCTTAATTCTGTCCTGTTAGTTCAGCAGGCAATTGCTTGTCGACAATCGGTCGGGTTGGCCTGTTTGCCAGTTCCCACATCGTCAAGTAAACCGTCCGCACGACCTTCTGCATTTTCTCGTAATCAATCTTCTGGGGTTCGTCACCGGGCCGGTGATAGTCCTCGTGCTCGCCATCAAAGAAGAATACGATTGGAATACCCTTGCGCGCGTAGTTGTAATGATCGCTGCGAAAGAAGAACCGGTTAGGATCCTTCGGATCGTCGTATTTGTAGTTATAACTTAGATTCAAATACTCTTTGTTTACCTTCGCGGTCAGCTCACCCAATTCCGTACTCATCATTTTTGAGCCAATTACATAAATTTCATTCGGGCCCGAGAGGGAGTTATTACGAGGGTTAGTGTCGCCGAACTTCTTACTCCGTCCAATCATATCGATATTAAGTTGGGCCACGATTTTGTCTAGGGGAACAGTCGGATATTGTGTGAAGTAGCGAGAGCCCCACAATCCTTTTTCTTCACCCGCATGCCAATTGAAAAGAATCGATCGCTTTGGTCTGGTTGGCGCTTTAACCAGCGCTTCCGCGATGGCCAACAAAGCCGTTGTTCCCGAGCCATCGTCGTCCGCACCGTTGTAAATCGCATCTCCTTTCTGGGGCGCACCAATGCCCACGTGGTCGTAGTGCGCGCCCAGGGCCACATATTCATCTTTGAGTACAGGATCGCTTCCTTCTAGAACTGCCACTACGTTTTGAGTCCCGAGTGCATCTCCTTGAGTGCTGATTGTAATGCTTAGCTTCTTGGCTGGATTCAATTCAAACGGTTCGGGGGTTACACCGCCAAACGTCGCTTCGAAGAGTGCGGTTGCGTTTTGTTTCTCACCCTGGAAGATAAGGTTCGCAATCCTCGGCGTTATGACGAGGGCCGGCAGACGCGAAGCGTCGAATGGTTGAAATTTATCAACCACTACAGGCGGACGCTCGGTGAGTCGCTGGCGGTTGCGCTCCCAGTTAGCCATGAATTGAAAGTCGGGGATTATGACTGTTGCAACTGCGCCCTGCTTGCGAGCATATTGAGTGGGGTCCATCCAATCCTCGCCCGGCTTGCCACCGCTGAGGTCCGATGAGCGAACGCCTCGCGGCAATCCGTTTAATGAAGTGAAGATGACGGCAATCTTTCCCTTCGCATCAATTCCTTTGTAAGCATCAATGTTCTTTGATTTGACGAACCAGCCGTTGCCGGCAAAAACGAGTGGCGCGCTGAGGTCCATATTTGCGGGCAAGGCGATGTAGTCCTCGCCAAACGCCAGCAACTGATCATTGAGGCGAACTTTAGTGAGTTCCTTATTAACCAGATCTTTACGCAGGGCGATCTTTTGAAAAAATGTTCCGTCATCGCCTGCGGGTTTGAGCCCCCAATGTCCGAGGTTCATCGCCAAAAACTTGGCCGTGAGATCCAGGCCGCGCGACGGAGTGTCTCGGCCTTCCATTTCATCAGACGCTATGAATGTCAGGTAATCACGTAGTTGAGTGCTTGTGATTTGCTCGGCTCCTTTTAGCGCCGCTGTCGCAGCAGGCTTTCTGGCGCGTGTGTTTTGACGCTGACTTTGAGCCGAGGAAAACGGCAGTAAAAGGACGGTGGTAAGTAATAACGAAACAAGAAATCTTCGCATGCATTCTCCAGTGGTTCTCACGGTATTGTTGCAGTCAATGACCAGTCCCCGGAGGGGACAAATTCCATAGCCGGGGGCAACGCCCCCGGTAGCTCGAAAGGTCTTTCCGACCCTGAAAGGGTCACACTGTCTTAAGCCCGTCCGAGAGTGCGACCCTTACAGGGTCGGAAATTAAAACCTCACTTAACCGGGGGCGTTGCCCCCGGCTATTGAATGCGTCCCCTTCGGGGACGGGATAAAGGTCACACTGACTACGGACAACTGATCGCGGACAAA
>DASSCG010000418.1:0-3546 GCA_035697925.1 Pyrinomonadaceae bacterium | reverse complement strand
TTACCGCCGCTTCGGGAACGCAGCGAAGATCTACCTCTGCTGGTAAGTCACCTCGCAAAGCAACTAAGCTTAAAGCTTGGCAAACCGATAGAGAAGATCCCTCAGCACACAATGAGTGCTCTGCAGAATTATTCCTGGCCTGGAAATGTGAGGGAACTGCGAAATGTAATTGAGCGGGCAATCATTGTCAGTCAGGGTTCGAAGTTGGAACTCGCCGAGAGTCTAGAATCACCTGGCGCAGAAACCAGGCAGAACGTGATTCAGGTGCGTGACCCTGAGACTGCTCTTGATGACGGCGACACACTTCAGCGAAGTGAGAGCAAGCTCATCCTTCGAACGCTAAAGAAAGTGCACTGGCGGATCGAAGGTCCGGGCGGAGCTGCTGAGTTACTCGATGTACATCCGAGCACGTTACGATCCCGAATGAAGAAGCTCGGAATCGATAGACCGAGAGTTCAAGCAAGTTTGTGAGTTGCGGAAGCGGGATTGGCGTCTAACTCAGGATGTCTTGACCAACTAATTCCAGCCGCCACCAAGTGCTTTGTAGAGCTGCACTACTGATAACAATTCATCGCGACGGGCCTGGGCCAGGCTTAGCTCCGCATCGAATAAGCTTCTATCGGCGTCGAGTGCCTCAAGTAAATTCGACACCCCACCGTTGTATCTGAGGTAGGCCAGGCGCACGCGATCCTGAAGTGCCGTGACGAGCAATTGGCGTTCAGTACGCACCTCTTTCACTTTCCGGTGCGCAATCAGGGAATCGGAAACCTCACGAAACGCGTTTTGAACCGTTCTCTGGTAATTAACAACAAAGACGTCTCTCTGGGCCTGGGTGAACCGAACAGTTGATTTAAGGCGACCTCCTGTAAATAGCGGTTGTGCCACCTGTGGAAGCAGGCCCCAAACACTCCTGGAACCACTGAACAGGTTGGTTAACTGAGCACTTTCGAAGCCAAGGAATCCAGTTAGTGAAATTCTAGGAAAGAATGCCGCCTTCGCAACGCCGATGCGTGCGTTCGCAGCTATTAATTGCTGTTCGGCAGCGCGTATGTCTGGTCTGCGCTCAATAAGCTCAGACGGAATTCCCGCCGGTACAGTGGGCGGCATCATTTGCTCAGTTAAGGTCTGTCCTCGGCCAATCGCTTCTGGATTCCTGCCAGTAAGATAACTGATGAAATTCTCTTGTTGTTCAATCGCTTGCTCAAGAAAGGGAATCACTTCACTGGCGCTATAGACGAGTTCCTCAGCCTGGCGGACTTCGAGCATCGTTGAAACACCACGACCTTGGCGAAGCCTGATGATTCGAAGCGATTCCTGGCGCGATCGGAGTGTTCGCCTCGCCACATCGAGTTCGAAATCGAGTTCCCGCAAGTTGAAATATGACGTAGCTACATCACTAATAATTGTTGTCAGTACCGCTTTGCGAAGCTCGTCGGTGGCTGCCAGATCAGCACGCGCTGCTGCCGTTTGCTTTCGCAAGCGGCCCCAAACATCAAGTTCGAATGTAAAAAGGTTTAGCAGAACGCTACCAAAGGTGCGATCGCGCTTTAATGGTTCTGGAATCGTAACAACCCCGTCTCGGGATCGGCGCTCTGTTGTTAAATCGGCGCTTGCGCCAAACTGGGGAAACTGTTCCGAGCGAGTGATTCCCACGGAGGCGGCGGCTTCATCCACGTGCGCTATCGCTTCACGTAGATCGTAGTTGTAGCGAATGGCCTCATCTATCAACTCGCGAAGTTTTTCATCCCTAAAAATGTCAAACCATTTCGTGTTAGCGATGGAGTGAGTATCAATCGGGCCCGGTGGCGTGCCTCGATATATGGGTGGAGTCTGGACTTGAGGTCTATCGGATTTCTTTTGACCAAATGTAAGGCCTGCACTCAGGCTCACAAGTATGAACGCACCGATGAGTCGCTTCATCCGTGGCCACCTCCTGCTTTCGCCGGCGCCGCACCCGATACTGACCCGTCACCGTCTCCGGTTTGCGTCCTCAGAGCAGGCTGTGGAGTGGGCTTTTCATGATCTGTATGGACGTCCACGCTCGGTGTACCGCCTCCAGCGTTGGTTGCGGGAACCAATGCATCAGGTTTTGCTTGCCACGGAAATCGGATTCCCTCAATAAAAGCAAAGTTACCTGGAATTATGAAGACACCGAGGGCAGTTGCGACTAGCATGCCCCAAAAGACACCCGTGCCCATCACATTCTGCGCGCCTGCTCCGGCCCCGCTGGCAAGCATCAAGGGCACAACGCCCAGGATAAAAGCGAATGCGGTCATCAAGATTGGTCTGAACCGAAGTCGAGCAGATGTTAGTGCAGCGTCTTCAAGCGATAGCCCTTCATCATTTTTCGCTTTCGCGAACTCCACAATTAGAATGGCATTCTTAGCAGCGAGTCCTATCAACATAACTAAGCCGATTTGTACATAGACGTTGTTGTCATACCCCAACAACCAAACTCCGAAGAACGCACCAAGTGCAACCAAGGGAGATCCTAAAAGGACTGCCCACGGCAGCCTCCAACTCTCGTACATCGCGGCCAGTAGTAAGAAGACGACGACTATCGCCAGGATAAATGTTGGACCAGGCGGCGGAGCGATCTTCTCCTGGTATGACAGCGACGAGTAAGCGAAGCTCATTTCTTTTGGCATCGTCTGATTAAATACTTCTTCAAGCGCTGCTAAAGCTTGTCCCGATGTATAGCCCCGGGCTGGTGCACCCTGGAGCTCAACTGAGCGTAGCAAGTTGAACCGCGTAGTAAGTTCGGTTCCTGGAACGTCTGTTACTGATACCAGCGTCGAGAGCGGCACCATCTGATTGGTCGTTCGTGAGCGAACGTAAATCTTACCGATGTCTTCCGACCCGAGTCGTTTCTCAGATTCAGCCTGGACGTAAACGCGGTAGAGACGTCCGAAGCGATTGAAATCGTTGACGAACGCTCCGCCCATCGCCGCCGACATTGCCTGAAACACTTCATTCACGGGAACGCCCAGGGTGCGGGCTTTTTCTCGATCGAGGTCGACTTTTACCTGGGGGTAATTTGGATCGAAAGATGAAAAAACGTTTCCCAACTCGGGTCTTGTTCGAGCCTGAGCAAGAAACTTCGTCGTTTCATCTCCCATTTGTTGAACCGTCATGGAGCCGCTGCGATCTTGGATCAGAAAGTTGAATCCGGATGCAGCGCCGAATCCCGAAAGTGTGGGAATGTTGAATGCGAACACCACAGCTTCCGGAATCTCGGCAAACTGTTGCTGCAGTTTGGCCATGATGCCTTTGACGTGTAAGTCGCCCTTTCGTTCCTCCCAGGGATGTAGGCGAGCGAAGAGCGATCCATAGTTCGGCTGGTATGTATTTGTGACTACTCCATATCCGCCGATAGTCTGGAACGACTCGATTCCCTCGGTCTTTGCCAAAATCTCTTCAACTTGCTTAAGCACCGCACTGGTTCGCGCGAGCGACGCTCCATTAGGCAGTTGGACGTTAACACCAAGAATTCCCTGATCTTCATCGGGTATGAAGCCGGCCGGAAGCCTTCGCGCGAAGAAAAGA
>DASSCG010000417.1:0-4520 GCA_035697925.1 Pyrinomonadaceae bacterium | reverse complement strand
TCGCCACTTCCAACAGCGCCGCATTGAGAATTTCCTTGCGTTGATTAGTCAAAGCCTGAGTGATTTGCTGGCGAACTCCCGGACTCTCGAGAGTTAGGTTCTCAGTTTGTAGTCGCTTCTCAGACAGTTTGAATATGTACCAGCGACCATTGACCTGCTTCGGGTCAGTAAAACTGCCGACCTGCATTGGGCCCATAAGCAAATCGATCAACTCCTTGGGAAGTCCGGCCTGCTTCAATCCGTCCTCACTAAAGAAACCGATATCTCCTCCGCGGACCAGGCTGTTGGCGTCTTCACTCTTCGAACGAGCCACGGTGGCGAAGTCTGCGCCACCCTTCAACTGCTGATACACGTTATCGATTTTAAGCTTCGCCTCGGCTTCGTTTTTCGCGTCGTTTTGAATTCCCTGGCTCGAATTGTCGGCCGGATCGACGATAATCACCGCCAGGGCCGCGCCTCGAGCGCTGACAAACTGTTGCTTATTAGCGTTGTAGAACTCTTCAACTTCCTTGTCATTAACCGTAATCTTGGAACTGAACTTGTCCTGTAGATTCTTAATGGCAATATCTTTGCGGGCTTCCGTCCGCAAGGATTCCATGGTGAGTTTTTGCTCGTTCAAACTCTTCTGAAAATCATCATCAGTCATGCCGCTCTGTTGCTTTTGCTGGTTGATCAGCCCGGTAATTTGATCTTCCGTAGGCAAGACCTTTTCTCTCTCGGCGCGCTGATAAAGAACCTCCCTCTGAATCAGACTGCCGAGGATCTGCAAGCGGGCCTGGGCTAGTTCAAGTTGTGAAAGTTGCGACTGCTTGCCGCCAGCCTGCTGGTTCAACGCTCGTTCCACTTCAGCCAGCATGATGGTCTTGCCGTTTACGGTTGCGGCAACGGTGCTATCTGCGGCGTCGGAGCTCCCGCCAGAGCTGCACGCGTTTATGGCGAAAACAATCAACGCCAAAAGCGCGACCGTTTTAGTTAATCCTGCGAATTTATACACTGTCAATTTGCTCCTTCTAAAGTACTGACGAGAGTCGGGGAGTTAATTCCTACTTGACGACCCAGAAATCCGTTTGCTATAAATCTTGGTTCTTGATCTTACCAAAAGCTGCACTGTGCGGCTGACGACGCAATAATCGGGCTCATTGCCCTGGAGGTTTTATTAAGTAATGGCTAAACGCTGCGAAGTTTGTGGCAAGGGTCCACAGTTCGGAAACAACGTGTCTCACGCTAATAATCGTACGCCGCGAAGGTTTAATCCCAATCTGCAATCGATTCGGGTCCAACTCCCCCAGGGTGGCGCGCAACGCAAGAAGGTATGTACCAGCTGTATCAAGGCCGGCAAGATTTCCAAAGCCGCCTAACAAACCTTCTACCCAACCTCTCAAAGAACCGAAACCAGT
Organism: Pyrinomonadaceae bacterium; assembly: GCA_035697925.1. Classification (GTDB taxonomy): domain Bacteria; phylum Acidobacteriota; class Blastocatellia; order Pyrinomonadales; family Pyrinomonadaceae; genus PSRF01. Next base: position 3,123 of record DASSCG010000417.1, on the reverse strand, counting down.
CCGCACTCAAACCCAACGTCGCGCTTAGTCCTCAACCAGGGCTATTACCTCGATTTCGACCTTAGCGTTCCGCGGTAGACCGGCAGCCTGGACCGTCGCTCTCGCCGGTGGTTCACTGGAAAAGAACCGGGCGTAGACCTCGTTCATGGCTGCGAACTCCTCCATGTCAGCCAGGAAGACTGTGGTCTTTACGACCTTGTCTAAACCGCTACCAGAAGCTTCCAACACTGCCGCGACATTCTTCAAGACCTGCTCTGTTTGTTCCGTAATTCCTCCGGCTACGAATTGACCTGTGGCCGGATCGATTGGTATCTGGCCCGATGCATAAACAAATCCGCGAGCCTTGACTGCCTGCGAATAGGGACCAATCGCCTGCGGAGCTCGGTCCGTCTGAATAATCTGCTTCACAGTGGGGATCGCCTCAAATCCGATGTCCAAAGCAAAGGCGAGATTCTAACAGAAAGGTTTAACTTTCAGCAAAGACGCTTGATGCTTGAAATAGCCCATTGTGTCGAGACGGTGTCCTCTGTGTCTCCGTAGTGAGTTATTGGTAAGAATTATCAGCACAGAGACACGGAGAACACTGAGGAAGGAAACACTTGCTGGTGACGTGTGGCCTTGCAGACCAACACGTCGTTTGGAGGCACAGGCATTATTTAACTAGGCTACACCCTGCATGCGTTCGACATCGATCACTCCAGGAACGCCTTTAATCGAGTTAATCACCTTGTCCAGGTGCTTCACATCAAATACTTCTACCGTTACTTCTATGTGACCTCGCTCATCTGGAGCTACCGACGCGCGCGCATCGCGAATTCCGGTTTTCATATCGGAGATAGCCCCAGTGATTCCTGCGATCATCCCAGTGCGGTTCTCCGTGACAGCCAGCAGTTTCACAGCATAGGCTGTCTTGTCTTGTTTGCCGGCCCATTCGACTTCCACGATGCGTTCGCGATTTACCATTAGCTGCATAACGTTCTTGCAGCGCTTGGTGTGAACCGCCACTCCCTTCCCCCGCGTCACATAGCCAATAATCTCCTCGCCATGCAACGGATTGCAGCAACGAGCACGAGTGACCATCAAGTCGTCAACCCCCCGCACTACAATCGAGTCGTCACCAAGTCGAATCAGCTTCTTAACCGCGCGCACTCCGCTGCGTAGGCGCGACTCTTTCTGCTTATCCAGTTGCTCGAATTGTTCAGGGCCGAGGTATTTGGCGATGACGTTACGAGGTATCAACTTACCGTAGCCAATTGCCGCGAGCAGATCGTCCACCCGTCCGTAGCCATAGTCGCTGGCTACTCTCTTCATTTCGCCGTCGCTGGGATTTAATATCTTCTTGACCGAGAGTTGGAATCGCGCGGCTTCCTTTTCAAACAGTTTGCGGCCAATCTCAATAGACTCTGCGCGCTGCTGCTCAGCTACCCAGTGACGTACGCGGTTTCTAGCTCGAGACGTGACAATAAAATTGAGCCAGTCTCGCGATGGATGCGAGGATGCAGAGGTGATGATCTCAACAACATCACCATTCTGAATTTGCGTCCTTAGTGGCACCATACGGCCGTTAATCCGGGCGCCGGTGCAGGTATTGCCCACTTCAGAGTGGATCATGAAAGCAAAATCCACCGGGGTTGCTCCCCTTGGCAATTGAATCACTTTACCCATAGGAGTGAAGGCATAAACGTCCTTCGGATAAAGATCCAATTTTAGGGAATCAAGGAAGTCACGCGAGTCTTTTACCTCTTGTGTCCATTCGACCAACGAACGAAGAGCTTGTAAGGCCTTATCGTCATCGCGTGAGCCGCGCTTGCCTTCTTTGTATTTCCAGTGCGCGGCAACACCTTCCTCGGCGATCTGATGCATCTCTTCAGTGCGAATCTGAACCTCAAACGACTGACTGTTGGAGCCGATGACTGAGGTGTGCAGTGATTGGTAGAGATTGTCGCGGGGAGTCGCGATCCAATCTTTAATGCGACCGGGCACCGGTTTCCACGTGTTGTGGATTACTCCCAAGGCCGCGTAGCAGTGGCGAATTTCGTTCGGTGTTATAACTCGCGCAGCTACCAAATCATAAACCTGATCGAGACTAATCTTCTGGCGTCTCAGTTTTTTCCAGATCGAATATAAGCGCTTTACCCTTCCGTCTACGCTAACAAACGGCACTTCTGCTTCGCGCATCTTCTCTTCGATTCGACTGGTAATGCCATTTAGAAAAACCTCGGTTTCCGCGCGTCGTTTCTCGAGTTGTTCCGAGAGCTCTCGATAATCTTCAGGATGCAGATGGCGGAAAGCCAAATCTTCCAACTCGCCTCTCAGCTTACCCATGCCCAGGCGGTGCGCAATCGGGGCAAAGATGTCCATAGTTTCTTCAGCGATCCGTTTTCGCTTTTCAGGACTGAGGTAATGCAGCGTGCGCATGTTATGAAGCCGGTCGGCAAGCTTCACCAGCACAACTCGAACGTCGTCAACCATTGCGAGCAACATCTTCCTTACATTCTCGGCTTGCTGTTCCTCGCGAGAAACGTTGCTGATTTGCGCTATCTTGGTTAGACCGTCAACCAGGTGGGCAATCTCGGTTCCAAAGTATTCATTGATCGTGGACAGATCAACGAGTGTGTCTTCTACAACGTCGTGAAGCAGTCCAGTAGCTACGGATACCTCATCAAGTTTCATGTCGGCCAGAATGTCGGCGACCTCGAGCGGGTGAACTAGGTAGGACTCACCGGAGGCTCGTTTTTGTCCTTTGTGTTCACGAGCGGAAAAGAGATAAGCACGGCGGAGCAGATCCAGATCGGCCTGCGGATGATTGCTGGCAACCTTCTCTACAATGTCCTCAATACGAATCATCTGTCAGTTGCTAACTCTGCTGAGGCCGATTTAGGAACGCTGCCGGAATTATAACAAAACGGGTGATGCTCGACTCGAAATCGAGCATCACCCGTACTCAAGTGTGCTTAGTATGATGTTATCGACCCATTAGCTTGTTGGTGGGGATGCAGCCTTCTTAGCTTCCTCTTCCGCTTGTTTCTTCTTGTTCGCTTCGCTCAACTGTGTTGTGCGCTTTTGCGCGGCGTCACGTTGCTTTTCGAGTTCGGCTTTTTGATCCATCTTGCCGTCCATTTC
>DASSCG010000416.1:0-6132 GCA_035697925.1 Pyrinomonadaceae bacterium | reverse complement strand
GATTTGCCTTCGCAGCAGATGGAAATACTGCGCCGGTGTGGTCGGATAACAGACCTGGAGATTATTTTCCGCGCACATCTGAAGGAAACGTTCCAGTCGGGCGCTCGAGTGTTCAGGTCCCTGGCCTTCATAACCGTGAGGCAAGAGCATCGTCAGTCGAGAAGTCTGCCTCCACTTGTCCTCGGATGCAGAGATATATTGATCGATGATCGTTTGAGCCCCATTTCCAAAGTCTCCAAACTGGGCTTCCCAGATCACCAACGCATCAGCCGCCACTACCGAGTAACCGTATTCGAATCCAAGCACCCCTTCTTCCGATAGCGAGCTATCAAAAACCTCGAACCGCGCTTCCGTATTTGCTTCTGAGCGTAACTCCGAAAGCGGAGCCCACTGTTTGCCGGTTTGTGTGTCGTACAAGACAGCGTGTCTCTGACTAAAAGTTCCACGTCCTGAATCCTGACCACTCAAACGCACCCGCGTTCCCTCAATAACCAAAGAGCCGAAGGCCGCAGCCTCTGCGAAGGCCCAATCAATCGGCAAAGTGCCTTCACCCATCTTTGCTCGGCGAGCAAGTTGCCCAACCATTTTTGGGTTGATGTTGAATCCCTCTGGAACTACGGCAATCTTCCGGGCAATGCTGCGAATGACTTCAGCGTCGACGCCAGTGTCAATGATGGTTGATCCATCCATTTCCTCAACAGCTGGCGAGGGTTGGATTGGTTTTTGTTGAGAGACGATCTCCTTGGCTCGGCCGAGCGCATCCTCGTAGCGGCGAACGCGTTCATCAATCAAAGCCTTTAACTCGGACTCAGTAATCACGCCTTCCTTAATGAGTTTTCTGGCATAGACCTCGCGCACACCCGGGTGTGCTTTCACACGCGCATACATCAGCGGTTGCGTATAACTAGGTTCGTCGGTTTCGTTATGACCGAGTTTGCGAAAGCCGACTACGTCAAGCACTACGTCTTTATTGAACTCCTGGCGGTATTCCAGGGCGATTTGCAGTGCTCGATAAGCAGCCTCCGGGTCATCACTATTGATATGGAAAATTGGTAACTGAGTCATGCGGGCCACGTCTGTCGAATAGATCGTGGAGCGACCAGCCTCGGGCGATGTGGTGAATCCAATCTGGTTGTTAATGATGATATGGATCGTGCCGCCGGTTCGATAACCCTTGAGATCCGCCAGATTCAGCGTTTCCATCACCACGCCCTGGCCGGCAAAAGCCGCATCACCGTGCAGCAGCACAGGTAACGCCCGGTCGATAACTTCAGCTCGCGGAGCTCCCAACCTATCTCGCAAAATGTCTTGTTTAGCGCGCACCATTCCTTCTACTACGGGATCCACAGCTTCTAAGTGACTTGGATTGGGCGACAGAGTGAGATTAATTTTCTTTCCATTTGCAGTCAGGCGCTCGCCAACAGCGCCCTGGTGGTACTTGACGTCACCTTCATCGGCCGGAAATGAAGGATGAACTGAACCTTCAAATGATGCGAAGATGCGCTCGCAAAATTTACCAATCACATTCGCCAATACATTCAGCCGCCCGCGGTGGGCCATGCCGAGGGTGATGTCTTCGACGCCACGGTCGCCTGCATCTTCGATCAAACGGTCCAGCAACGGAATGATCGTTTCGCAACCTTCGAGTGAGAATCGCTTCTGACCCAAATACTTGGTATGCAGGAAGCGCTCAAACTGTTCCGCGGAGATTAGTTTCCACAAAAGCTGCTTCTTAATTTCAACTGGCAACGGCTCGGGACTAACAAAATGTTTACGGATTTGATCGCGAATCCAAAGCTTCTGCTCCTTGCTTTGAATGTGACGATATTCAGTGGCTACCTTGCCGCAATAAGCACGCTGCAGGATGTCGAGAATTTCACGGAGCGTCGCGCTCTCAGTTCCGGCCAACCCACCCGTTATGAACACTCGATCCAGATCCCAGATGGTTAATCCATAGGTTTCTATATCCAACTCAGGATGATAGAGCACTGGCATCGCATGCAGCGGATCTACGTCGGCAATCAAGTGGCCGCGGACTCGATACGAATTGATCAGCTCTATCACACTGGCTTCTTTGATCGTTTGTTCGCGAGCGTGATCACCGGAGGTGAAGAATGGATTCCGGTCAAGGTTCCAACGAAGAGGAGGGTACGGAATTCCCAGATCGGAAAAGATACCGTTATAAAAGCCGTGCTGTCCCAGCAGCAACTCGTGAACTTTGGCAAGGAACGAACCTGATTCTGCGCCTTGAATGATGCGATGGTCGTAGGTACTGCTGATTGTAATCGCCTTGCTAATGCCCAGCTGCGACAAAGCCTCCGGCGCCATAGCCTGATACTCCGCCGGATACTCGATCGCTCCGGTGGCAATGATAACTGACTGCCCCGACATCAGCCGCGGCGTGGATGCGACAGTGCCAATAGTCCCCGGGTTAGTCAGCGATATGGTGGTGCCTTGAAAATCAGGAAGCTGAAGTTTGCCTTCACGCGCTCGTTTCACCACAACGTCATAGCCTTGCAGAAACTCGGCAAAGCGTAACTGGTTCGCGTTCTTTATATTTGGAACCAGCAGACTTCGCGTGCCGTCTTTCTTCTCCAGGTCGATAGCCACGCCCAAATTGACGATCTGGCGTCGCTCGCGAGTCGCCTTTCCGTCAGTCAATTCGTACGCGTCGTTTAATTGCGGATATTCATCGAGGGCACGCAAAATTGCCCAGGCAATCAGGTGCGTATATGAAGCCTTGCCTCGATCGTTCTCTGCCAGGTACTTGTTAATGATTCGCCGGTTTTCATCAAGCAGCTTTACGGGGATCCTGCGTTGCGAGGTGGCGGTAGGAACCGAGAGGCTCGCCTCCATGTTCTCAACTATTTTGAGAGCCGCGCCTCGAATCGGAACTATTTCGCCTTGACTCTCAGCGATAGGCGCGGGCGCCGGCGTCACTTGTTCCACGGCTGGGGCCATTGCTGCGGTAGCAGCCGTCGATGCATCGGGTTTGGTAGGTGCGTCTGCTGAGGATGGTTCTTTGACCGGCGTTTCTTTAACGACCAGCGGCGCCGAAGCGCTCCGCCCGTTCTCCTCGGAACCAGTTCCATCTCCTCCTAGTAACTCCGTAAAATAGGCTCGCCACGACTCGTCAACCGACTGTGGATTGCTGCGAAACCGCCCCAGCAGTCCTTCGACGTAGGTCGCATTAGCGCCGAAATTCTCCGCTATTAGCTCCGATAAATCGGTCGAAGTTCTCTGCTCCAACTTCTTATCAACCTCCGGCTATTTGCACTCTAATCCAGCTTAAGCTCTGTAACTGTGACTGTGGTGATTTGGTTTAAGCGATAGACTATCACCTTCCGCTTTCCAATGCATATTGGACCTTATCCTCGGTAGTGTCCTAATTTGTCGTTCCCGGATGTTAGTGTCGGCAGAATGGCAAAACGATCCACGAAGTCACGAAGCGTCACGAAACAGGCCCCTTTCGTGCAGTAGGTGTAACTTTTGGATCGCGCTTTTTTCTCCAACTAAGAATCGACCCCAAGGATTTGAAACGACTAGGTACTCTATCTGGCAGCGCCGGCGCTTTCAACAACTAAACCTGAGCTATAATTCCGCGCGCATTCGCCAGTTACCTGTCCTATCAAGTTTTTCCAGCAATTCATAACCCGGAGCGATTCTTTATGCCTAAGAGCCGTTTGTGGACGAGTTTATCGATTGCGCTGCTAATCGGCGCCGGCGCTGTGGTGGGTCTGCTTGCCGCTTGGTACTTCGTCGCCAGGCAACCGGTCACAACCGTGATATTGGTCCGCCACGCCGAAAAGAAGATCGAACCTGAAAATCCAAACCCGGCTCTCAGCCCTGCCGGCGAAGAGCGCGCTCAGTCACTGGTTCACATACTTGGCAACTCAGGAATCAATGCCGTTTATGCTTCACAGTACATTCGTACTCAATCCACTGTCGCTCCGCTCGCCAATCAACTGCGTCTTAGTCCCACTCAGATCGAAGCGCGTGATGTGACGGAGTTGGTAAGGCAGATTAAAACGAACAACCCCGGCGGCGTGGTGTTCGTCGCAGGTCACAATAACAGTGTGCCTGCAATCATTGCCGAGCTGGGCGGCGAGACATTACCAATCATCCCGGAAACTGAGTACGACAATCTCTTTGTCGTGACCGTGCAGAAGTTTCGACCTACAAGAGTTCTCAAGCTCAGGTACGGCCGGCCTTCATCTCAGCCTTGAGGCACTCAAACACAAGTGATCTGACTCTGGTAGCAGGAGACTCGATGAAAAAGTCAAAACGTTTCGTTAGGAATGTAAAGAGACAAAGTCATGATGAGGACAACGGCATAAACCGGCGAACTTTCGTAAAACTGATTCCCGCTCTCGGTGTGGCCACGGCTGTAACTCCTCATCTGGAGATGATTTCGGCACTGGCGCAAACGCCTTCTCCGACACCAACGGTTTCTCCCTCGCCTTCACCCTCACCTTCGCCGGCTCCTCTTCGGGTAACGAAAGAAATGATGCGCGGCGCTGAGCAGTTAATCGGCCTTGAGTTGACGGACGCTCAAAAGCAAATGGCGCTACAGAACCTCAACTCTAACCTTGACCGTTATGAAACGCTTCGCAAGATAAATGTTCCTCTCGACACCGAGCCTGCCACTCTTTTTCATCCAGCGCTTCCGGGTAAGAAGTTCACTGGGAAAATCCTGCCGTTTAAATTTAGCAAGTCTGAGAAACTGAATTTTAGAACCGTCGAAGATCTGGCTTTCGCCACGGTACCGCAACTGGCCGATTTGCTCCGCAGCCGTAGAGTTTCCTCAATCGATCTGACTCGAATGTACATCGCGCGATTGAAACGCTATGGGCCAAAACTAAATTGCACTGTCACCCTCACGGAAGAACTTGCCCTGGCTCAAGCTGCAGAAGCGGATCGCGAAATCAAACAAGGAAAGTATCGCGGACCACTCCACGGGATTCCTTGGGGCGCTAAGGATCTCTTCGCTACAAAGGGCATTCGAACAACTTGGGGCGCCGAGCCGTTCCGCGATCAACTGATTGATTACGATGCCACGTTGGTAACCCGCTTGCGGGACGCAGGTGCAGTCTTGGTGGCAAAGCTTTCCATGGGAGCACTGGCGCAAGGAGGACGCTGGTTCCAGGGGATGACGAGAAATCCATGGCAAGTCGAGGAAGACCGAGTAGGATCCAGCGGGTCCTCAGCCGGGCCCGCATCAGCCACAGCGGCAGGACTGGTCGGCTTCTCAATAGGAACCGAAACTCTTGGTTCAATTGTTTCGCCTTCCTCGCGTTGCGGCGTAGTTGGACTTAGACCAACGTACGGGCGAGTGAGTCGTTTCGGAGCCATGGGCTTGAGTTGGACCATGGATAAGATCGGGCCAATCTGCCGCGGCGTAGAGGATTGCGCGGCGGCACTGCATGCGACTTATGGCCCGGATCAAAAGGATTTGACGGTAGGGGCAGCTCCATTCAACTGGTCCCCGGACACACCGCTCAATCGCCTAAGAATCGGATATCTCAAGACGGAGTTTGATCAACAACAAGACGCCGAACGTAAAACAATTTACCAGGTGGCCCTTGATGCCTTGAGGAATGCAGGCGCCAAACTTGAACCCTTAGAGCTTCCCAAATTTTCCACGGCCGCGCTGCGTATCATCCTGGTATCGGAAGCTGCTACTGCTTTCGACGATATAACTCGCAGCGGGGAAATTAATCAGCTGTCAGGTCAGGAACCTGGAGATTGGCCCAATTCCTTCCGCAGTTCGCGGTTCATTCCAGCGGTGGAGTACATCCGGGCGCAGCGCGCCCGCACTTTGCTGATGCGAGAGATGGACGCTTTAATGTCGAGTTGGGACGTCTTTGTCTCTCCGGCACCGGGAAGCGCGAGTCTTCTAATTACAAATCTGACAGGGCACCCGGCTGTTTGCGTCCCCTGCGGCTTTCTCAAAGGACTTCCACAGTCAATCATGTTCACCGGCGGACTTTACGACGAGGGAGCGCCGTTGCGAGTGGCACTGGCATTCGAACGCGCCACTAACTGGCATACTATGCATCCCGCAATGAATTGGGCGTGAGATTTGAGATCTGAGATTTGAGATCTGAGATTTGAGATCTGAGATCTGAGATT